>JAYVAQ010000351.1:0-8053 GCA_043750875.1 Rhodanobacteraceae bacterium | reverse complement strand
CCCGTCCAACCAGATCATCAGCACCCGCTCGCCGCTGAGCGGCGCCATCGAAACAAAGCCGTGCTCCGTCGGCGTCGCATCCGAGTGTGGAATTATCGATGTCGACCAGTTTCGCCCGGCATCAATCGAACGGGTTACATGGATATCGTAAGCATACGGATCCGCTTTTGATTTTTGCAGCCAGTATGTTAGCCAGTCGCCATTTTTAGCGATGCTGACGCTGGGAAAGTCAATCCAATTGACGAACCAATTGCAGCCTGACCGCACTGGCCTCGCGCCACCCAAACTCCCGTTCGTATCCAAGATAGCGGTATGCAAAGTAGAACAGCCTGCGGCATCTTTTTGCTGCCAAGACAGCACAAAACCGTTCTGCGTGGCCACCACATTTGGTTGGGCAGTGCTGCCCTCTAGTTTAAGCGCTAGTGGTGTTATCCGCAGGCTTACGGCGTTAAGTGCGCCAACTGAAAAAAATAAACCTACGGCGACGACAAGCTGAATTTTAGTCACTGGCGTTAGGCGTGCTTAACCGCCGCCTTTTTCCCGTTCTTTCTCAGCCTCACGCAATGCGCGCTGATATTCACGTGTTGCTTCGATAATCACGTCTTCAGGCTTGTACACAGACAATTTGCCGCCGGGTTTGAAATCGCCTTCAATGACGGCAAGCTGACCATCAGTAAATCGCAGGCTCAGGTTTTTCACCTCGGCCGGATTGCGCTCGGTTTTATAACTATAGACATAGTCCCAGCGTTCTTGGTGAAACGGGCTTTGAATAGCCGGCGTTCCCAAGATAAGTGCCACTTGCCGTTTAGTCATGCCGGGTTTCAGCGTGTCAATGTCAGCTTGCTCCAACAAATTTCCCTGCGGTATCGTTTGCCGATAAACGCAACCCGTCGAGGTAATAACAAAAGTCGCAAATAACGCGACGAGGCAGATCAGGTGAGGCAACGAGCGGGGTTTCGACATGAGTGGGTGTCAATTGCGTGGAATCCGGCGATAATAGCGCGCTTAGCCTTGGAAATTTCCTGAACACGCTTAACGCTGGATGTGATCATAATTTCTTCAACGAACAACTTAGTGGATATTCAAAACAAGTGGAAACTCAAGACTTACGCAACGCCGGGCTCAAAATCACGCATCCGCGTCTACGGATACTGGAGATTTTGGAAACCTGCGGGGTGAAGCACATGACCGCAGAGGCGGTCTATAAACAACTTCTAGATCACCACGACGACATCGGGCTGGCAACGGTTTATCGCGTTCTCAATCAATTTGAGAGTGCCGGGATACTGGTGCGCCATAACTTCGAGGGTGGCATGAGTGTTTATGAGCTGGACCGTGGCGGCCATCATGACCACATGGTGTGCGTTGAGACGGGCAAAGTAATCGAGTTTGAAAGCCCTGAAATTGAGCGCCTACAGCGTGAAATCGCGGCTAGCCACGGCTATGACTTGGATGATCACAAGCTTGTGCTTTACGTGCGTCCTAAAGGGCATCCGCAGGGAAAAACGCGCTCGTGAGGGCTGAAAGACGTTTTCTTGCGCAAGCAGAACAGCATTGGCTTTTTTTTCGCCAATGGGTGCGCGCCCCGCTATCAACCGCATCGGTAGTTCCCTCAAGCCGATTTTTAGCCGAAAAAATGATCGCGGAAGTACCAAAGAGTGCGCGCCAAGTCATTGAACTTGGCGCAGGCACGGGCGTTTTTACCAAACTATTGGTTGCACGCGGCACACCTTTGAATCAGATTATGGTCGTAGAACTCAATTCAGTCATGGCGGAAAAGCTGACCGCCGATTTTCCGACGGTGCGCGTGGTCAATGGCGATGCCACCCATTTGCGCAATATTGTTGAACAAGCGCCGAACTTCACGCCTGGGCAAGTCGATGCGGTAGTGTCAGGATTAGGCTTTCTAAATATGCCCAACAGCATTGTGCAAAGTATTGTTGCCGCGGCTTTTGATGTCATGGCACCCAATGCGCCCTTTGTGCAGTTTACCTACGGGCCAAAATCACCCATAACTAGCCCGATCGTGCAAGCGCTCAAGCTAAAAGTACGCCGCGCCAGCTTTACCTTGCGTAATTTTCCGCCCGCTAGCGTTTACGTTTATACCCGGTAGCCAAATGCCGCGCAGTCGCGGATAATCATCGGCTCAGAAATCAATTAGAGGTTTACATGGGCTCCACAGCAACTGGCGGCTACTACGTTCCGCACGGCAGCAAATGGCCAATTATCGGCTCAGTTTCGTTGTTCACCATGATGTTTGGTGCAGCTAATTGGGTCAATGAAAACCCGATTGGCAAGCCGTTGTTTTTTATGGGCATGGCCGCCATTCTGTGCATGCTGTTTGGCTGGTTTCGCGACGTTATTCGCGAGTCAATCGCCGGGCGTTTTAAAAGCCAAGAAGACATGTCGTTCAGAATGGGCATGCTCTGGTTTATTTTTTCAGAAGTAATGTTCTTCGCGGCTTTTTTCGGCGCCCTTTATTACGCACGGGCGTTTTCCTTGCCTTGGTTGGGCGGCGAAGGCGATGGTTTTTCGACCAACCAAATTCTGCACGAAGGCTATGTCTATAGCTGGCCAAGCAATGGCCCAGGCACTATCGGCGGCGCGTTCAAAACCATTGGGCCTTGGGGTTTGCCGCTACTCAACACCATAATTTTGTTGACTTCTGGAACCACAATTACGCTCGCGCATTGGGCATTGAAAGTCGGCGAGCGCTTCTGGCTCAGCTTTTGGATGGCAGCAACCGTGCTTTTAGGCGTACTGTTTTTGTATTTCCAAGCGGCAGAATACATTCATGCTTACCACGAATTGAATCTGACCTTAGGTAGCGGCGTATACGGCTCGACATTTTTTATGTTGACTGGCTTCCACGGCTTACACGTCACGCTCGGCACGCTGATGCTGGCGATCATTATGTTTCGCTGCATGGCGGGCCATTTCACCAAAGATAATCATTTTGGTTTCGAAGCAGTCGCGTGGTACTGGCACTTCGTCGACGTCGTTTGGTTGGGGCTGTTTGTGTTTGTTTACGTGCTCTGAGGAGCCGCATCAAATCGCGTTTGATCTGCCTGAAGCTTACTCAGAAAATCAATCCAATCCCCGCGAGAGCGGGGATTTCTGTTTGTGACTGCATATTTTCGCCGCTGGAATGCCAGTTGACTCAGCAACTGGCATTACGAATCGAACGGAATTGGAATAAGGTTTTAGCCTTTTTGCGCAGCAATCCAGCGGTCAATTTTGGTTTCAAGAATCGCCAAGGGCACCGAACCATCCTGCAAAACTTCAGCATGGAAAGCTTTGATATCAAACTTATCGCCCAATGCCGCAATTGCGCGCTTACGCAATTCCTGAATTTTTAGCTCACCAATTTTGTAGGCCAACGCTTGCCCGGGAATGGCGATATAGCGTTCCGTTTCGGATACTGATTCCGTTTCACTGGCGGCCGAATTTTCCAACATGTAAGCGATCACTTGTTCGCGGGTCCAGCCCTTGCTGTGTAGGCCCGTGTCGACTACCAGTCGAATTGCGCGCCAAAGCTCAGCCTGCAATCGGCCAAAGTATTGATAAGGATCGGTATAGACGCCAATTTCTTTGCCCAATGATTCCGCATATAGGCCCCAGCCCTCAGCGAACGCAGTTTCGCCACCGAAACGCCGGAACTTAGGCAGGCTGGTCAACTCTTGCTGCAACGCAATCTGGAAGTGATGCCCAGGAATAGCCTCGTGCAGAAACAGTGATTCCATATCCCAGATTGTGCGCGACGGTAAGTCGTAGGTATTAACGTAGAACAAGCCTGGACGCTTGCCGTCCTCGCTTGGCCCCTGATAGCTGCCACCGGAGGAGCTGGCAGCGCGGTAGGCTTCAATCGGGCGAATCTCAAAGCTCGCTTTTGGTGTCAGTGAGAATAATTTTGGCACGCCCGCTTCGGTGCGTACCCGCAGCGCGTTATAGGCGTCGAGCAAGTCTTTCTCAGTTTTAAACTTGAACTCCTCGCTGGTGGTCACGTATTTAAAAAATGCTTTCAAGTCACCTTTGAAGTTCACTTCTTTCATTACCGCCTGCATTTCGCCCTGAATACGGCTAACTTCATCCAGTCCGATTTGGTGAATGGCCGCTGGGCTTAAGTCTGTCGTGGTGCTGGTTTTGGCATTAAAGGCGTACCAAGCTTCGCCGTCAGGCAAGGCGGAAAACGAAACACTATCGCGGCAGGCAGGTATATATTCGTCTTTAATAAAGCTGTGCAGACGTTGATACGCAGGTGTGATTTGCTCGTCAATCAACTTGCGATAAGCGTCGGTGAAGCGCACCTTATCCGCGTCCGAGAACTCTTTCGGCAGGTTAGTAATCGGGCCCCAAAAAACCGAGCTTTCGGTCTTGCCTTTAATGAAAGATTCTAGCTGCGGCAACACTTTGTTCATTAACACCTTGGGCTGCACGACGCCGGTTTTCATGCCTTCGCGCATGTTGGCAATGGCGGTATCAAACAGAGCGGGTGCGGCACCAGCGCGCGCTAACCAGTCATCATAGTCTTTGACCGTAACGAAGGGCTGTGCACTTTTGCCCGAACCCAGTTGCGCAAGAAATTGTGTGAAATTACTGAACTGATCAATGGGCTGCATCCAGCCCGGAAAGCGTTCGCTTTCTAGACTTAGTTTGCGCTCGCGCACGAAAATATCGTAGGACAAGCGCGCCTGACCTTCCAAACCTGACGCGTCAATGGCGCTGACTTTATCAAGCCATTTCTGATCGAAATCGTGTTGCTGTTTACGCGACTCGGCACTAAAAAAATTCGGCAACCGGTCGTTGTAGCGTGGGTCACCGACAAAAGTCGCCTGGATCGGATTTTGCTCAAGGGATGCCTCCCAGTATTCGCCATAGAGCTTGTCCAATTCGGCGGTTATTGCTTTCGCATCTGGCTTAGTGGCGGCGACGGGCGCGGCAGGCGAAGTTTTGGTGTCAGCGGCGCTATTTGCAGATTCGTCAGATCCGCATGCGGTCAATGCCATAGCTAGTGCAATTGCGACAGCTAATCTTTGGGAATTCATAGTGTGAGTTTCCGAATGAAAAGGGTTTACGGGACGCTCACATTAAAACGCGCCGCTACGCTTTGCATGGGCCGAAGGTATCGCCAAAAGGCTCGCGGCATTGAATGCATGTGCTAAGTTTCCAGAGGCACCGCTACCTTATCGAGACGGCATGAAAACTTACACCAAAACGCAAAAACGTATTCACTGGCTGACCTTGGTGTTGCTTATTTTGGTCTATATAACGATTGAATTTCGCAGCGAATTTGAGCGCGGCAGCAGCAACCGGTTTTTAATGGTGCAGGCACATTTCTGGCTCGGCCTGATGGTGCTAGCCCTTGTACTCCCAAGAATTTGGCAACGCACTAAGCATGGCACGCCACCGATCACGCCCGAATTGCCGCGTTGGCAAGCCCTGGCCAGTAAGGCGCTGCATCTGAGCATTTACGCAGTACTGATTTTTCAACCCATTCTGGGGCTGTTGACTGCCTGGACGGATGGCAAGGTTTTAATGCTGCCCCTTACCAGCATAGAAATTCCGGCACTTTTGAGCAAGAGCGAACTTTGGGCGCACCGTTTCGAAGATGTCCATAAATTAGTGGCGACGGCGTTTTACTACCTTATCGGCATCCATGTTTTAGCCGCACTTTGGCATCACTTTGGCCGCAAAGACGACACCCTCAAGCGCATGATTTGAAGATGCGCTGTTCTGCTTCGAAATTTATTCGTTGATTCTGCTTCGCAATTTATCCGCCTTGGGCGGATTGCTACGATGACCGGCGCGTATGCAGCCATCGCGTGACGATCTCACACCGATAAATTCATTCTTGAGCGGGTAAACTCCGCGCATGAGCCAATCCGCTGCAATTGAAATTACCGCCAAGCCCAGCTTTAGCGCCTATTGGCAGCTAACGAAACCGCGCGTGGTGGCGTTAATCGTGTTTACCGCCGTCGTCGGCATGCTGCTGGCTGTGCCCGGTTTACCACCGCTGCATTTAATGCTGTTGGGCTCGGTCGGAATTTGGCTGGCGGCGTCCTCGGCGGCGGCGATCAATCATCTGCTAGATGCGCGAATCGACGCAAAAATGATGCGCACCAAACACCGGCCATTGCCCACAGGCGGTTTATCTGAACGCCAAGCATTGATGTTTGCGCTTGGTCTGGGCAGTTTAAGCATGATCATTTTGGGCGTTTGGGTGAATTTGCTGACCGCGATACTCACTTTCGCCTCATTGATCGGCTATGCCGTGATTTACACGTTGTGGCTAAAGCGCGCCACGCCGCAGAATATCGTGATCGGCGGTGCAGCTGGTGCCGCGCCACCGGTTTTGGGCTGGGTTGCCATCACCAATGACGTGCACCCGCACTCGCTGCTGCTGTTTTTAATCATCTTTATTTGGACACCGCCGCATTTTTGGGCCTTGGCAATTTTCCGTCGAGATGACTACGCCGCCGCCGACATTCCAATGTTGCCGGTGACGCACGGGGTGGAATACACGCGTTTCCAGGTGCTGCTGTACACCGTGCTACTGTGCGTGATCACATTTTTGCCGGTGCTTTTTGGTATGTGTGGCGTTTTTTATTTGGGCGGGGCAGCGGTACTGAACGTGGCATTTTTGTATTACGCGATCCGTTTGATGAAACCGCCCAACGAGCTATTTGCGATGCGCGTGTTCAATTTTTCTATTGTCTATTTAATGGCGCTGTTTGCGTTCTTGCTGGTCGATCATTATTTGCCACGCCCGGCACCTGAGCGCGCGCCGATTATGCAGTTTCAACCGTTACGAACCTCGCCTGTGCAGGCGCCGGAATCCGGGTTGCGGTAACGGTGCAGCCTGCGGCGAACACCAAACGGCCAGCCTCAGCCCAATCCAGCCGAGGACTACAAACACTGCTTAGCTACGCCAAGCCACACTGGCGCACGGCAATAGCAGCAACCTTTGGAATAGCGCTGGAGGCCTCAGTTGCCGCCGCATTTACCTATTTGATGAAATACATGCTCGATGACGTGTTTGACGCACGCAATCAGTCGGTCGCGCAGCTCATTCCGTGGATTATTTTGGCATTGTTTGCGCTGCGTGCCTTAGGCGTGTACATCGGTGATTTGGGTGTAGCGCACATTGCGCGCAGCATTGTGCGCGATATGCGGGCGCGCTGCTTTGTGCACTATCTGCGCCTTCCGACCGGTTTTTTTTCGCGTCACGATCCGGGGCCGTTGACCTCGCGTTTGACCAACGAGGTCGAACAGTTGGGGCAAGCCTGTACCGAAGGCTTTAAGATTTTGATTGCTGATGGCTTGATGATCATCGGCTTGTTGGCGGTGATGCTGGCGACCAGCGTAAAACTCACCTTGACCGTGCTGATTGCCGGCCCGTTAATCGGCAGCATCGTTAGTTTCGTGGCGAAACGCTATCGCCGTTTAAGTCGGGGCATTCAAGACTCGCTGGGTGCGGTGACCTCGCGCACGCAAACGGTGATTGCGGGCGAACGTGACGTCAAGCTTTATGGCGCGCAAGAGCACGAGGCAGCGGTATTTGCCGCTATCAATCAGCACAACTTTCGCCAACAAATGAAAATTGCCGCGACCAACGCGCTGAGCACCTCAATCGTGCAATTTTTGGCCGCTGGTGCATTGGCTTTGGTGGTGTATGTCGCCGCACAACAGGCGCGTACGCCGGGCAATGCCGGTATGTCGCCGGGTGAATTCATGAGTTTTATCACCTCAATGCTGCTGATATTGCCGTCGTTAAAGCGCTTAACCAATGTGCAAAACCTTATCGGACGCGGCGTGGCGGCGGCAGCAAGCGTGGAAGCGCTGTTGGCCGAGCCGTTAGAGCTCGACGTGGGCAGGCTGGAGTTAGTGGCAAGCAAAGGCGAAGTGCAATTTAACAATGTCAGCTTGCGCTATCCAAACGCAAACGTGGATGCGCTTGCAAATATCAATCTAAGGCTCGCACCCGGCACAGTCACCGCGCTGGTAGGGCGTTCTGGCGGCGGTAAAACCTCCTTGGCGCAAATCCTGGCGCGCC
>JAYVAQ010000350.1:0-6104 GCA_043750875.1 Rhodanobacteraceae bacterium | reverse complement strand
GCCTTTGAGCAAGCGGATGGTGACGCAGTGAAGTTCGCGCAGGCAGCACGGCTGGCGCTTTCGCCGGTGGTATCGCCCAGCGATGCCAGCGATTGGATTTTAGGCGCGCTCAAAGGCCCGGTCGTCATTTTGCAGCACGGCGAATTGCTAAGCGTGATTGATGGCTGGGTCAGCGGTTTGGTCGAAGAGGATTTCGTCGCACTTTTGCCAGCCTTACGTCGGGCATTTTCCGAGTTCGATAGCAACGAGCGCCGCGTCATTGCGCAAAAAGTGGCCAGCGGGCAGGGCGCATCTGCGACCAAGGCATTGAGTGCGTCTAACACTTTCGATACCGCGCGGGTCGAGCTTGTGTTGCCAACAATTTTGGAGTTGATCCTGTGAGTAGCGTGCCAATGACTAGCGGGCCAGGGAGCAGCAACCGACGCTGGCGCTTAATTCTAGGGGAGCCGGCAAAAGACGCTTGTGGTTCGGATTTATCGGTGCTGGATCGCGGCATGGACAAAGCGCTGAGCGAGCTATACGAGGAGGGCACGCGGCGTGCCGGATTGGGTGCCAGCAAGGTCAATATTGCCCGGTGGCTGGGCGATATTCGCAGCTACTTTCCCACCCCAGTGATCCAGCTACTACAAAAAGACGCCATTGAACGGCGCGATCTAAAGCAAATTTTATTGGAGCCAGAAACGCTGGCAACCATCGAAGTGGATGTGCACTTGGTGGCGACGTTGCTGAGCTTGTCGCAATTAATTCCCGAAAAAACCAAAGCCACGGCGCGCATCGTGGTAAAGAAACTGGTCGAGCAAATTGAGCGACGCTTGCGCGAAAAGCTGAAACAAGCGGTCAGCGGTGCACTTGACCGCGCTAATCGCACCCGGCGCCCACGTTTTCAAGATATCGACTGGCCGCGCACGATTCGGCGCAATTTGAAAAACTGGCAGCCTGAGGTGGTGTCTGGCGATAGCAAAGGCGTGCTGTTGATTTCGGAAGTGACCGGCATACCGCGCAAGACGCGCTGCCTAAAAGACATTATTTTGTGCGTCGATCAATCCGGCTCGATGATGACCAGCGTGGTCTATGCCAGTATTTTCGCCGCCACATTGGCCTCAATTCGCGCGGTGTCGACCAGCTTGGTGCTGTTTGACACCGCGATTGTGGATTTGACGCCGATGCTGGCTGATCCGGTGGATGTCTTGTTTGGCACGCAGTTGGGTGGTGGCACCGATATTGCGATGGCGCTGCAATATTGCGCAAGTTTGATCAAGCGCCCGGAGCAAACGACTTTCGTGTTGATCAGCGATCTTTTCGAAGGCGGCGATCAAGCGCGCATGCGCGCAACTGCCGCGGAAATGGTCAGCATCGGCGTCAATGTGATTGCGTTACTCGCGCTTAATGACGACGGTGCGCCCGCCTTTGATGCGGCGAATGCGAATTTCTTCGCCAGTTTAGGCTGCGCCACATTTGCCTGCACCCCCGATCAATTTCCTGACGTGATCGGCGTGGCGTTAGCGCGCGGCGATGTGCATCAATGGGCGGCGAAGGCGGGGATTGCGGTGCGGCGGGGGTAGTGCGGGTGAATTTAGCGCACCCAATAGACCCACTATTTCGCGGCACCTATTCGCTGCATGTGACCGATGCGCGCACGCAGTATTGTGTTGGAAATTGACTGCGGCGACGCGTTACCGCTGCATGCATTTTGATGACCCATGCCCAAATTGGCAGAGGTGTCGTAAGCAAGTTGTAGTGACAAGATTGCACTAAGCTTTCGAAAATACACTTAACTACATCACTAACTGCATGACATCCATCATCTGGCGTATACATCCGCGTAATCCTCAAGCACGAATTCCGCGCGAATATGAGTAAGCAAGAATGACGCTGGCCTTACTGGTTGCCAGAATCGCAAGAGGTTTTGATATCACAAAGCGCGGTAAGCGGTGCCACTTCGTCACTTTGGCGCTGGCGCTGGCCATTGGACCGAAATGAGCCCGAAAGGCTGGCGAGCAACTTTAGCGGCCTGGAGAGTTCTCTTGTACGCGGCAAAAGGATAATTCTTTTGCATCACGACGTTGGTCAGACGCAAAATTAGATCAATGGGATATCGAGCGCGCGCAGATTGTAAGTTCGCTCAGTTGCGCTCGCGGCATCATCTCCAAGCCGAGCGTTTCCTTCGATGGCAAATGGTTCCGGGCCAGATGCACTCGGCTTTAGAATCGCTACCCTTGTGGCACGGCTACGCTCGGTAGGCTATATTTTCGAAAGGACTGAGCAGGCGTTTCCTACCCGTTCTTGCACGTCACTTATTCCTGATCTCTAACGCCACCACACAGTTCTGCGCAATAGCTAGCAAATCGGCATCCGCTGAAAAAGAGATGGTTTTAGGCATGACTATCGATTCATTCCTGCAGTACTGAAAAAGGGTTGCCATCGACTTCACCAGCTGTTGATTGCGCTCGCTCTGACTTATCTAAGAATTCGCTGGGCACGTTCAAATTTTGGGCAACTTCAAAAAAGTTGCCCAATCACGCGGCGTCAGCGAACGAATCTGATTGCAAGGATTATCGGACGGAATGCGCACAGATTGAGCTATTTCTTCACCTTCGCCTGGTCCCCCGCCAACACGAATCCCCAAGCATCCGGCGCAATGGTCTTTTTGATGTAGCTATTCACCTGCGCCAAAGTTGCGGCGGCAATTTGGCTTTCGAAGTTGGCGGAAAACGCCATGGTGCGCTGATACTCCACTTGCGCCGTCAGCACACCGCTTAAGCGCGCATCATCGGCCCAGGCGACGCGTTTGCTTTTGATAATTCCGGCTTTCGCTTTGGCAAGTTCCTCGCTAGTAATGCCTTGTTCGTGAAAGCGTTTTAGCTCTTCTAACACCGCTTTTTCGCTGGGCAATAGATTTTCTGGCGCAGCGATTGCAAAAGCTTGCCACAGGGACGCTTGCGCGCGGCTGCTAACGCCTAAGCCGGTGCCGCCGCCATAGGAAACGCCATCTTTTTGGCGCAAGCGATCCATGACGCGGCTGTCCAAGCCGCTGCCGCCAAAAATATAGTTGGCAATCGTTGCGAGCGCAAAATCGGAATCCGTGTCTTGCAAGGAAATCGGCAAGGATGCGATCAACATGCCATTCGCCTGATCGGGCGTATTGATCCAGGTGTGTTTGGGCGCAGCGCGATTCGCCAATTCAGGGAACTCGACATACGCCTCAGGCGCGCGCCAGGATTCGAAGCGCGTTTTTAGCGCCGCAATGGTGGCGGCTTCGTCGAATTCACCAACGACCGAGGCGCTGAAATTCGCCGCTCCGATGAATTCGCCGTGTGCTTTTTTCACATCCGCCAAGCTAAGTGCGCTAATGACGGCTTGGGATTGCGCAAAACTAATCACTGCCGCAGGGTGGCCTTTGGGATACGGGTTGGTAGCAATGCTCATCGCGTTGCTAGCTAACGCCTGTGGATTGGTCTCAGCGCTTTCTAATCCGCTAAGTTCTTCTTTGCGCCACGCGGCAAACTCAAGTTCATCAAAACGCGGGTGTTTTAAAGCATCTTCGACCAGCACCAGCGTTTTTAACAACGTAGACGCGGTGGCACGGCCACTAGCGACCAATGTTTGGCCGCTGGCGGCGATGCTCAATTCTGCTTCATTCGCCTCCAAAGCGTCAGTAAAAGCGATGCGATCCAGACTGACTGTGCCTCGGCTCAGCATCGCCGCCGCAGCTTCCAATGCATGGGTCCTGCCAGCCAGTGACTTTTCGTCGCCCATGTGAAAGGTCAGGGTAAAATTCACGGCTTGATTGCGCGATTTTTTGGTCAAGGTAACCACGTCAAATCCGGCGCGTATCTGACTGCGCTTGATGCGCTGCTCAAGTGCAAGCGGGCTTAAATCAAGCTGTTCACCGGCGGCGACGGCACCTTTGTCATCGGGTTTTAGCGCGGCCAATTGTGCGCTTAGTTCAGGCGGCGCCGGAATTTCAGCGCGTTTTGGCACGCCCGCTCCGGCATCCAGCGGCAGATAATTCACCGCAGTTCGGTTCGAAGCAATCAGATAGGTCTGTGCGACGCGGTTCAGATCTTTTAGCGTCAGCGCATTGAGCTGTTCTGGTTCGACGAAAAACAAGCGCCAGTCGCCAAGAGCAATATATTCCGACAGGCTCAAACCGACCTGTGACACATCGTCCAAACTGGATTTCAACTCGTTTTGATAAGCGCGCTTGGCGCGTTGAAATTCCACTTCTGTGAAAGGCGCGGGCGCTTCAATTTCAGCTAAGCCGACGGTTTTAGCTTTTGCCAAATCTTGCTTTTTATCGAAACTCAAAATAAAGGTCGCGATCGAGCTTTCCTGGAACGCCAGTGGAAATGCCTGAGCACCAGTGGCAAGGCCGGAATTGACCAAACTGGTTCGCAGGCGTCCAGTGTTTTCATCCGCCAATATTCGCAAAACCACATTCATCGCGGTGGCGTCCGGGTGCGCGCCGCCAGGTGCGTGATAGCCCAACATAATTAGCGGTGTGCCAGATATGCGGCGAATGGTGGATTCGCGCTCGCCGTCTTGGGTTGGTTCTTTGGTGTAAAACGCGGGCAGGCTACGGGTAGGCTTTTTAATACCAGAAAATTCCTTCGCGATTAAATCTAGCGTTTTTTCAACGCTAATTGGCCCCGCCACAATAAGCACCGCGTTATCGGGTTGGTAATAGGTGCGATAGAACGCCTGCAGCTTCGGGATCGGCACGTTCTCGACGTCCGCGCGGGCGCCAATCGAGCTGTTTCCGTAGTTGTGCCACATAAAAGCTTGGGCGAGCATGGATTTGAGGGCCACCGAAAACGGGTTGGTTTCACCGCGCTCCATTTCATTGCGCACGACTGTCATTTCGGAATCTAGATCTTTTTTGGCAATGTAAGCGCCGGTCATACGGCTGGCTTCCATTTTTATTGCCCACTCCAAGTTGTCGCCTGTCGCTGGCATTACTTCAAAGTAATTGGTGCGATCCATCCAGGTAGAGCCATTGTTTTGCATGCCGCGTTTAGAAAATTCCGCATCGATATTTTCAAAGCCAGGCGAACCTTTAAACATCAAATGCTCCAGCAAATGTGCCATGCCGGTTTCGCCGTAATTCTCGTGCTTGCTGCCGACTTTATAAGTCACGTTAACCAGTAATTTCGCCTTACTTTCGTCGGGATAGAGCAACACCGTCAGGCCATTGCTTAGCCGATATTCGCTCATGCCGCCATAGCTTGGGCCTGCGGTGATGCCAGCCGGCAGGGCTGCGGCTTGCAGCTGAGCGGAAAGAAAAAGCCCTAAAATTAATGCTTCTAAGCGAATGATTAGATGGCTGCGATTGAAGAAGTGAGTCATTTTATTCCGGCTGCGAAAGTAGAAATCCAGCCCATGATACCGATCAACGCGGTGCTATGTCTTCGCGGGGCACTAAAGCTAAAATATAATCCCCACTCGCTCTAACGAGTTCACGCATATGGCTAAAGCTCCACTTATTGCAGATTCTTCCCAAATTGCACCAACCCTGGTGATCGGGACTAAAGCATTGTCATCTTGGTCTTTACGCCCGTGGTTATTGCTCAGCCACTACCAAGTAGCGTTCAACGAAACTTTGCTGCAGTTTGATGATGCCTATGCCACGCCCGTCAGCGCCTTTAAAGCCCAAGTGGCGCCGCTTTCACCAACTGGCAAAGTGCCGGCTTTGCATGACGGCGGCCAAATTATTTGGGACAGTTTGGCTATTTGCGAATATGTCAACGAGCGATTTCTAGACGGGCGCGCTTGGCCCGCAGACATTGCCACGCGCGGTCTGGCGCGCTCGGTGGTGGCGGAAATGCACTCGGGCTTTGCCAGCTTACGCCAGCAAATGCCAATGAATGTGCTACGCGAGCCGCACGGGCTTGAGGCGAGTGAGGCGACCCAGGCTGATATTCGCCGCATTTGTGCGCTTTGGCGTGAGCTACTTGGCCGCTTTGGCGGGCCTTTTTTGTTCGGCGAGTTTTCAATTGCCGATTGCTTTTACGCGCCGGTGGCTACGCGCTTTCGTAGTTACGCCGTCGCCGTTGGGCCGGTTGAGCGTGGCTACATCGACAGTATTTATCAGCTGCCAGCGATGC
>JAYVAQ010000349.1:0-2202 GCA_043750875.1 Rhodanobacteraceae bacterium | reverse complement strand
GTCGCAACTGGTAGTGGCTTTACCTGCTCCGGCACCACTAGCGTGCAAACTTGCACCTCGAGTATCCCCGCACTTGGACAGGCGAGCCGCTCGCTGAGCGTGTCAGCAACTGCTTCAATCGTGCCAACAAATTCCCCCGCGCTGGCAAACATCACCGCTACGGGTAGTTTCTTGACCGGCGGTACGGCCAGCATCGCACAAACGATTGTACCGCCACCGCTGGATTTGGCGCTCAGCCACGTGCTACTCAGCCCGAGTCCATCGCCGCCCGGCTCGGTGTCGCAATTTCGTCTTTCGGTGCGGAATCTATCGGTGCTAGGCGGTCAAGCGCCTAGCGGTTTCCAAGTAATTAACACCTTGCCAGCTGGGTTGATATTTCAAGCGGCAAGTGGCCCCGGCTGGAGTTGTAGCGGCAGTGCTGCGGTGAGCTGTATCCATACGCCTAGTCTGGCGCCCCAGAGCGATACCGCTGATCTGATTATCGTCGCGGGTTCCGATCCTTTTATTTCCGGTCTGCTAACCAACTCCGCGACACTAATCGCCAGCGGCGATACCAACAGCAGCAATAACACCGCCACTGCAAGTGTGTCTTTTGATGTGCCGGGCTTGGTGCTGACAAAAACTGGCCCAGCATCGGCATTTTTGGGCGACACGCTTGAGTATCGCTTGACGGTGAATAACCCCGGTAACGCTCCGGCTTTGGATGTCCGAGTAACCGACAATTTACCGGCGGAACTGAGCTTGGTTTCGGTGGCAGGCGTTGGCTGCGGCAGCACAAATCCGGTGCAATGCACGATTGCGAGCCTGGCTGCAGGTGAATCTCAGACGATCACGGTACGGGCGTTGGCGACGAATGTCGGTAGTATTGTCAACCTCGCCACTGCCACGAGTGGTGGCTTGAGCGTATCCAGCAGTGCAACCAGCCTAGTCGCCGCCAATGTTGACGTGCAAATTCGTAAGTCTGGGCCAGCCACGGCGCTGACCGGCGAGCTGCTGAGCTATAGCCTTGCGGTGAATAATCTGGGCACATCTCCCGCCAGCCAGGTGCGCGTAATCGACAATTTGCCGCTCGAGCTGCAATTTGTCGCGGTGCGCGGTGAAGGCTGGAACTGCAGTAGTGGTGCGACGATTGATTGCGCGCTGAGCGCGCCACTGGCTGGCGGCGCGAATGCCGCACCGATCGAAATAGACGCGCGTCTCGTGTCCACCGCGGCCGGCGTGCTTCGCAACACCGCGACCGCCAGTGCACTTGAAGATCGCAATCTAGCGAATAACACCGCCTTTGCTGACACCACGGTCATGGATGTGGCACCCGTTTTGGCAGATTTACGGCTGACGCTGCTGGCCGACGCCGCCAGCTATGCGCCCACGGGCATGCCCGAGGTGAGTTTTAGCGGCACCTTAATCAACGCGGGCCCAAATAGCGCCAGCAATGTGCGAATTTCGGGCGCGTTTGGCGCTGCGGATGCGGTGCTGCAAAGCATCGTGATTGGCCGCACCACTTGCACGACGTTGAGCAATTGCCTAGTCGGTGAGCTAGCGCCCAATTCCCCGGTCGCGGTGCTGGTGCGGGTGAAGGTAAACGCGGCAAGCAGCGCCAGCCTGACTTTGAATTTAACGGCTGTCAGCGATGTCACCGACCCAATGCCTGCTGATAACTCAAGCTCGGCAAGCATCATCCGTGCCTCGCTAAGTGAATGTTGCGATCTAGCGATTAGCGCCAGCGCACCCGCGCGTGCGGTGTTGGGTGCGGAAACGACGATTGCCGCCAGCATTCGCAATTTCAGCGGCCGCGCTGCAGCTGCGGTTCGGCTTTCCGTCAGTTTAAGCAATCTAAGTTTTGATCGTGCCGTTGGGCTCACTTGCAACGAGGTCGGTGCAACGTTGGACTGCAGCCTGGGTGATCTTGCGGCCGGTGGTGTGGCGAACGTGAGCTTGATATTGAAAGCGCCGCAAGCAGGGGACGCGTCGGTGAACCTGAGTGTCGCCGCCGCCGAGCTTGACCCGCGCCCGAATGACAATAGCGTGACGTTGGCAATTGGCATTGATGCCGCCACACCCGCAGTGATTGCGGCGGTGGTGATGCAGCTACCCGATCCGATTGTGCAAGCCGCCGCACCTGCGGTTGCGCAAGTGTGCACCACTGGCTCGACAGCGTTATTGGCGCAGTGTCAAGCGGTGAATGCCGCCGCTGCGACCGGT
>JAYVAQ010000348.1:0-2616 GCA_043750875.1 Rhodanobacteraceae bacterium | reverse complement strand
CAATCACAATGCCACGATCCAAGCGGCCTTCAAGTGCGGCGAACACGAAATTCCAGCGGCCTAACCACGCAGTCGTATTAATCCAATAACTACCCACATCCGGGTAGCCATTCGGCGCTGGCCAATTGCACCAAACTTGCCCCAAGCCTTCGAAAACAGCCGTCAAAGCACGGTTGTAGCTAGTGCCGGAAATTCTGGCCTCGGTAACGCGCAGCACACTTTGCACATATTCTTGCGGGCGCTTTACTTTTAGATCCGCACTGGCAATGAAATCAACCGAGTTGAACAACTCGCGCAACATCACTGTGATATCGCCGCCAGAGCTTAAAAACAGAGCTGTTAATTTTTCTACCAATGCTGCAGGTGCGGTGTCGCTGACAAAGCGGCGCACTAACTTTGTCGCGATCAGTTTCGCTGTGGATGGATGCGCCGCCAAAATATCGAGCACATCTTGTGCGTCTTGCATACCGCGATTTCTTGCAAGCGTTTTGCCAAGCGCTACTTTTTCCTCGGTGTCGTGGTTGCGCTGGGTGAATAGGAAACTAATTTGGGTACGATTGAAGCCCCAGCCAGTGAATGCACGCGCGACGTTTTTTACGTCATCCTCGGTGTAGCCGCCATCAACGCCTAAGGTATGTAACTCCATCAATTCGCGCGCATAGTTTTCTTGCGCGCCGCTTTTTACGTTGACGTAGTTATCCAAATAAAAAAGCATTGCCGGGCTGCGCGCACTGGCATTGAGTAAGTCTTTGAACTTGCCGAGCGCATTTTTGCGGAGGTCCTGATCGTCGATAGTTTTGGCAATGCGGTCATAGCCGTGCACATGCTCAATACTAAAGTGATTGGTCCAAAACTCCACCATCACCTCGAACAGCTGATTTGGGCTATAAACTTGGCGCAACAGTGTCGCTGCACGTAGCTCGCCCAAGGCGACAAAATCTTTGTTTTCGCTTGGTGGATAAGCCAAATACAGCTGCGCACCGGTCATACTGACGCTTGGCAAATTGACTGCGACGACCGACTCAACAGCGCTCGCGGCGGCAACGTTTGGCACTAACTGCGATTCAACAAAAGCCGCGTAACCCATCGCGCCCGCTCGCTGATAGTCCGATTCCCGGATACCAAAACTGGTGCGATTCATAAAATGTATCAGCGGATCCGGCACAGCTAACGGTGTTGGGTCAGCAATCGCTGCACTCGCAGCGTGGAATAGTTGTTCACGAAGGGCGAGCAGGCTCATAGCGTTTTTGCCTCGGTTTGGATGGTAAGAACTGTAGACCTCAGCACCTCCAAAGTCATTTGACTAGGAAGGGCGGGACAATTCATCACAACGTTCGAGCTTTACGGCGGTTGACTAGCCACTCAAATAAATTTTGCTGGGGCTGCAAACCAGTTTAATTTCACCGCGCTACCGGAGCCAAAAACATCGCGGAAAAGGCGTCTTTGAACTCCGGGCCCCAAGCCGCATCCAAATGGGTACCTCGAGGTACCACAAGTAAGCGCCTTCGTACCGCGACTGGAATTGCGGCATAGAGCTTCTCCGACAGCAACGCCGGTGTCTGCGTATCTTTTTTACCAACAACGATCAAAACAGGCTCGTCCAGGCGCGCCATTAACGCCAAATTGCCGCGGCCTTTCACTGTGTCATCAACCTCAAAACGCTTGATGAAAAGCCCACGCAATCCTTTGGGAAATACCCGGATCCATTCCTCTGCAGTGGTCGCGGAGCCCTCCAAAACCAAGCCGTCCAGAGTAAACTTTTCGGCGACATGGCCGGCCAAAAAGCTGCCAATTGAGTGGCCGTGCACGATCACCGGCAAACCGCCAAGTTCCGGCCAACTCTTTAAATCGCCGTAGCTTGCGGCCGCTCCCGCAAACATGCCATCAAATGTGGCTTTACCGGTGCTTGCGCCATAACCTAAATGGTCGACCTGCACGACGTTGACCGGAATATTTTGGTAATAGCCAAAGGTTTTACTTGACCATTTTTCGATACTGTACTGATTGCCACCAAAAAACAGCACGGTTGCGCGCGCATCTGGGCGAGTGGCGCTCAACGCGTAAAGCTGATCCGAACCCAATGCAATACTGTGCTCGTTGAACTGATAGACCGGGAAAGCTGCAGCATATTGACGCAAATCCAATTTCGCGCCCACCGCGCCTGGCAGCAAACCGCGCTCTCGTATTGGTGCAACGATGCACGCGCTCAAGCTAAACAATAAAATTGTCAGTGTAAAAATCTTTCTGCACATATCCGTTCACCAATAATCAAAAGTGTCCAGAAGCTAACTAAGTGTGACTGAAGTTTGTTGGAACGTTGTGGCCCTAACTTTTGGACGGCGCAATTAGGGAAGGCGCGCCATCTCCTAGAGCCAATTCGAGCTCCCGCACTAAAAGCTCGCGCCACGCACCTTTGGCAAGCAAACCCAACTCCAACTTACCAATGCGCACCCGGATAAGGCGCAGCACTTCAAAACCGAGCGCCGCCAACATACGTCGAATCTGGCGGTTTTTGCCTTCATCCAAGGTAATTTCTAGCCAGCAATTTTTCTGGCCTGCGCGTAGTAACACCACGCTCACCGCATAGAGTTGTTCACCCGCATCTAGAACGACAGC
>JAYVAQ010000347.1:0-2075 GCA_043750875.1 Rhodanobacteraceae bacterium | reverse complement strand
GCCGCAACGTCGGGTCTTGCACAATGCCGAGTGCCTGCTCGGTGACGATTTTATCGGCAAAAATACTTACCACCGCAGGGCTAGCGCGCGCTACTGCGTCGGCGTAGCCGCGTGTAGCCGGTGATGGTTTGGGTGCTGAGCGAAATTGCGTCAAAATGAACGCGACCGCGAGCCCGGCGAGCACGCTCACCACTAGAAAGTTCAAATTGAACCAACGATTCGGCGTTACGGCAGAGTTTTCAGGGGTGTGCATGACTATCCGCGTAAGTTAAAGTGTGAAACAAGCTAGGTTTTGATTGTCTGGCTCCTAGACGTTCCTGTAAACTGAATGCGTAATGTCGCGATACAGCGTTCAGCTGGCGCGTTTGCTGCCCGCTTCACGTTTGCGGCAACAAATTACCAAATTTCCTTTTAATAGCTTGAGGTTTAGCCATGGCAGAGCAGACTGATTTGGGTCGGCGACGCTTTTTAACCGCCACTTGTGCGGTCGTCGGCGGTTCCGGTGTTGCAGTCGCAGCAATACCATTTTTATCTACATTTCAACCAAGCGCGAAGGCGCTTTCTGCGGGCGCGCCGACTTTGGCGGATGTCAGCAAGATTGCGGAAGGTGGCCAATTAATCGAAGTGTGGCGTAAACGCCCGGTTTGGATTATTCGCCGTTCCAAAGAAACGTTGGCAGCACTTGCTGGCGAAGACGCGCGGTTGAAAGATCCGAAAAATGAAAATCCTGAGCAGCAGCCAAAATACGCAAACAATGCATATCGCTCAATCAAACCTGAGCTTTTGGTGTTAGTTGGCAGCTGCACGCATTTGGGGTGCTCGCCGAAATATCACCCAGAACTGCAGCCAGAAAGTTGGGATTCCGAATGGAAAGGCGGTTTTTACTGCCCGTGCCACAATTCCAAGTTCGATATGGCCGGGCGTGTTTACAACGGTTCGCCAGCGCCAACCAATTTAGTAGTTCCACCTTACCGCTTTGTTGACGATGGCACGATCATCATTGGCGAAGATCAAGAGGCAGCATAAATGGCACGCGCAACCCCGTCTCAAGCAACTGGAATTTTAGGCTGGTTCGACCAGCGTATGCCGGTCGTCGACTTTTGGAATAAGCATGTCGGCCAGTACTATGCCCCGAAGAACTTCAATCTTTGGTATTACTTTGGCTCCCTAGCGCTTCTTGTGTTAGTCAACCAAATCCTTACCGGTATCTTTCTGACGATGCACTATGTGCCGACCGAAGAAGGCGCATTCGCATCGGTGGAATACATCATGCGCGAAGTGCCGTACGGATATCTAATTCGCTACATGCACTCGACCGGTGCCTCATTTTTCTTTGTCGTCATTTATTTGCACATGTTTCGAGCCTTTATGTATGGCTCCTACAAAAAGCCACGTGAATTAATTTGGGTTTTAGGTGTGTTGATCATGCTTTTGCTAATGGCAGAGGCGTTTTTGGGTTACGTCTTGCCTTGGGGCCAAATGAGTTTCTGGGGCGCACAGGTGATTGTCAGCCTGTTTGGTGCGGTACCTGAAATTGGCCCAACGTTAGTTGAGTGGATTCAAGGCGATTATTTGCCCTCAGGCGCCACGATTAACCGCTTTTTTGCGCTGCACGTAATTGCCATGCCGCTTGCAATTTTGGCTTTGGTGGTGCTGCATTTAGGCGCATTGCACGAAGTGGGTTCAAACAATCCCGATGGCGTAGAAATCAAAAAACATAAAGATGCATCAGGAAAACCTTTGGATGGGATTCCTTTTCACCCGTATTACACCGTGAAAGATATCGTCGGCGTGGTGGTTTTCCTCGCCGTGTTCTCGGTGATTGTCTTCTTTGCCCCGGATATGGGCGGCTACTTTCTCGAGGGGCCGAACTTCGTGCAGGCCGATCCCCTGCAAACCCCCGCACACATTGCCCCGGTGTGGTATTTCACGCCGTTTTACGCCATGTTGCGCGCAGTGCCCTCCATGTCCGGTTCGCAGTTCCCCGGCGTAGCGGTGATGGGCGCGGCCACCTTGATCCTTTTCGCATTGCCATGGCTGGATCGCGGCAAGGTCAAATCCGTGCGTTATCGTGG
>JAYVAQ010000346.1:0-4002 GCA_043750875.1 Rhodanobacteraceae bacterium | reverse complement strand
CAAAACTGTGGCTTGATCTCGCATTTAATCGTGCACCCCGTGTTGAGTGCACAGCGCGATGCGGGCGGGCACTTATTGAGTTTTGCTGCAGCGGGCACGGGCGCTGGTAAAAACGAATCCATCATGCATTTTCAGCTGGAACGCGTCACTGAAGCCGATGCTTTAGAAACCTTGCGCGTCGCGGTCGTGAATTGCTTAAACGATGTGCGTGCTTGCGTAAATGACTTCCAGGCGATGCGCAACAAAGCGCTGGCCATTGCCGCCGAACTGCCCACCCGTCATTCACCGCATGACGCCTCGGTCGTTACGGAGGCGGCGGAGTTTTTAAGCTGGCTGGCGGCTGATCACTTTACGATGTTGGGCTATCGAGAATATGCCGCGGCGAGTGAAGGTGGGACGGAGGTTTTGAAGGCGGTGGCAGGTTCTGGCTTGGGCATGCTGCGGGCGGATGAGTCAAAACTGAGCGCGCGCCCAACTGCCAGCCTTGCTGCGCGTGATTTGCCCAAGGGCGACACCGCTGAGCTGGTGGTGTTGAGTAAAACCAATGCGCGCTCGACGGTGCATCATCCTGGATATATGGACTACATCGGGATTCTGACCTTTGATGTAGCCGGACAAGCGGTCTCCGAGCAGCGCTTCTTGGGCATGTACACCTCTAGTGCAATGAGCACACACCCGTGGCAAATACCGCTGCTGCGCCAAAAAATTGCCGAGGTACAGACGCGTTCTGGCCTTAATCCAGCTGGCCACAGCGGTAAAGCCTTGTTGCATGTTTTAGAAGGCTTACCGCGCGATGAGCTATTTCAGGCCTCGCCTGCAGAATTGACCGAACTCGCCATTGGTATTTTGAATTTACAGGAGCGCCAACGCACCAAGTTATTCGTGCGACGTGACCGCTTCGGCCGTTCGATATCTTGCCTCGCATTTATTCCGCGCGAACGCTTTAACGCTGATATTCGCGAACGCGTTGAACAGATGCTCAAGCGCGCTTTGCACGGCGAACGGCTGGATTCGTCGGTGCAGGTTTCTGAAAGTGTATTGGCGCGCTTGCATGTGGTGGTGCGCCCGAAAGCCGGGGACAAGCCTGAGATTGATCTGAGCGAGTTGGAAAGCAAACTCCGACAAATCGTGCGCAATTGGCAAGACGAGCTGCGCGATATTTTGGTGCAAAAGCACGGCGAAGAGAAAGGCTTCAAGCTGGCCAATAAATATGGCAAAGCCTTGCCTGCAGGCTACATTGAAGACATCACGCCTTTTGTTGCCGCCAGCGATGTCGAAAATGCGGCAGCGCTAAAAACGATGGACGACATGCGCTTGTCGCTGTATCGCAGTCGTAAAAAATCGGAAGGTAGCCTGCGCTTTAAACTATTTAAATTTGGCCACACGATTGCGCTTTCCGACGCTTTGCCGCTGCTAGAAAACATGGGCTTGCGCGTTTTGCGTGAACACCCCTATGAAATGATGCTGCCTGGCGCAAAAGAAGGCGCCGGGCAGAATGTTTGGATTCAAGAGTTTGAAGTCGAGCCGAATAACGCCCAAGCTTTGGATGTGGAAACGCTGCGCGAAAACTTTGCGCAAGCGTTTGAAGCGGCTTGGCGCGGTCAGGTGGAAAATGACGGTTTCAATAAACTGGTGTTGGCGGCGGGCTTAAGCGCGCGCCAAGTCAGCGTGTTACGGGCTTATTGTAAGTACTTGTTGCAGACCAAACTTAGTTTCAGTCAGGCCTACATTGAGCGGGCAATGAATAGCCAGCCGATGATCGCAAGGTTATTGGTAGAGTTATTTGAGGCCAAGTTCGATCCAAGCCGCAGCTCGCAAACCAGCGATCACCGCAAAGCGCTGAAACATGATCTTGAAGCGCTGATGACCGAAGCGCAACTGAAGGCGCATCCGAACTTAGTTGCAGGTCTAATTGCCGAGGCAGCTAACTCGCGCACGAACCAAATCAACGCTGCTGCGGCTGCAATCAACACCTTGCTCAATGATGTGCAAAGCTTGGATGAAGACCGCATCTTGCGTGCTTTTGTACAACTGATTAGCGCTAGTTTGCGCACCAATGCTTATCAAAAAGATGGCTCACATTTTAAGAGCTATATGAGCTTCAAGCTCGACAGCAGCAAGGTTCCAGAGTTGCCAAAACCGGTGCCGTACCGCGAAATTTTTGTCTACAGCCCGCGCGTTGAAGGCGTGCACCTGCGCTTTGGCAAAGTCGCGCGCGGCGGTTTGCGTTGGTCGGACCGGCGCGAAGATTTCCGCACCGAAGTGCTTGGCCTGGTGAAAGCGCAACAGGTTAAAAACACGGTGATCGTGCCCGTCGGTGCCAAAGGCGGCTTTTACGTTAAACGCCCAGCACCCGCGCAGGATCGGGATGCGGTGTTGGCAGAAGGCATCGCCTGCTATCGATTATTTATTTCTGGCTTGCTGGATATAACTGACAACGTGGTCGCTGGCAAAATTGTTAATCCAGACAACGTCGTACGCCATGACGAGGATGATTCCTATTTAGTCGTAGCCGCAGATAAAGGCACCGCAACGTTCTCGGATATTGCGAATGCATTATCAGCCGATTATGGCTTTTGGTTGGGCGATGCGTTTGCCTCCGGCGGCAGCAATGGCTACGACCACAAGAAAATGGGCATCACCGCTAAGGGCGGTTGGGAATCGGTCAAACGCCATTTCCGCGCGATGGACAAAGATTGCCAAACCACGGAATTTAGCTGCGTTGGCGTGGGCGATATGTCCGGCGATGTGTTCGGCAACGGCATGCTGTTGAGCCGCAAAATAAAATTGCTCGCCGCGTTCGATCACCGGCATATTTTTATGGACCCAAATCCCGACTGCGAGATCAGTTTCGTCGAGCGCGAGCGCATGTTTAATCTAACCCGGTCCAGCTGGGATGATTACAACAAGAGCTTGATCAGCGCAGGCGGCGGCGTCTATTCGCGCGCATCAAAATCAATCCCGATCAGCGAGCAGATGCGTGTTGCGCTGGATATCACGGCCGAATCACTAAGCCCGAACGAGCTAATGCAGGCGATTTTGCGCGCGCCGGTGGAACTGCTGTGGAATGGCGGCATTGGCACCTATGTCAAGGCCAGCAGCGAAAGCCATAGCGACGTCGGTGATCGCGCCAACAACGCGATCCGCTTAGACGGTAAAGAGCTGCGCTGCAAGATGGTAGGCGAGGGCGGCAATTTGGGCATGACCCAGCTCGGGCGGGTGGAATTCGCCTTGCGCGGTGGTTTGCTCAACACCGATTTCATTGATAACTCTGCGGGCGTGGATACCTCAGATCACGAAGTCAATATCAAGATTTTGCTTAATGAAGCGGTTAGCGCTGGCGAACTTCCCGCCTCGGAGCGTGATGCATTGCTGGCGCAAATGACCGATGAAGTGGGCGAGATGGTCATTAATGACAACTATCGCCAAAACTTAGCCATCTCGTTGATGCAGGCCTTTGGCGTAGGCCGCATGGGGGCGAAGCAACACTTTATTCGCACGCTGGAAAGCCAAGGTCTGCTGGATCGTGCGATTGAATATTTGCCAAGTGATGAAGAATTCGCGGAGCGCAAAGCGCGCAAAACTGGGCTAACGCGGCCGGAATTATCGACGCTGCTGAGCTACGCCAAGCTGGTGCTGTACGCGCAACTGCTAGATTCCGACGTACCGGAAGATCGCTATTTGAGCGGCGAATTGGCGCTGTATTTCCCAGCTGTGTTGCGCGAACGATTTGAGCCGACCATGCAGCGGCACCGTTTGAAGCGTGAAATTATTGCGACGCAAATTACCAACTCGGTCGTCAATCGCATGGGTTCCACGTTTTTTATGCGCATGCAAGAAGACACCGGGGCCACACCCGCGAAAGTAGCGAAAGCCTTCACCATCGTTCGCGAAGTCACCAACGCACGCAACTGGTGGGCGGATTTAGACGCGCTCAATGCGCTGGTTCCAGGGCAAGTGCAGATGGATGCGCACCTGAAAATTTGGAATCTGGTGAGATCG
>JAYVAQ010000345.1:0-4006 GCA_043750875.1 Rhodanobacteraceae bacterium | reverse complement strand
GGCAAAAATGAATGGTGATCGGACTTGTGTTCGAACGTGTTTATTTGGGGCGGGCAAGGTCGAGGATATGATCAACACCGTGGTGCGCCAGATCGCGTTTTACGACTTTGAATGCAAGCTGCATGCGGCGCGGGGGACCGGCATGATAAAACGCTTCTATAGCATGCACGCTAGTTTCCTGATCGAACTCGCTCAACTCGTAGGTAATACGCTGAGGTGCTTTTTTGATAATCTCGAGCAGCGCGTAATGCAGCGCTGCAACATCCCCAATCGGCAGCAACGGCCGTTTGATATGCCGTGCCAAATGCTGAGCGCCCGCACTTGCACTGGCTAAGATTGGCAGGCCAGCGCTCATTGCTTCTAGAATCACTAAGCCAAACGGCTCGCTGCGCGAAGCGCTTATGAACACATCCATTGCCGCTAAATAATCTTGCGGCACGCTGGAAAAGCCTACAAAACTAACGCCCACCGGTGCGGCATTCTGCAATGCCTTAGCAGCGCTGCCCTGGCCGATGATCACCAAGTGCGCATCTACGCCCTGCAATCGAGCAAAAGCACTCAGTAATACATCAACGCCCTTGCTGGGTTCAAGGCGGCTTACCGAGCCAATCAAAACCGTTTCCGGCGCGATTCCCAGCTGCGCGCGCAGGCGTACTCTCGCACCAACACTAGCGGCGCGTGGTACTACCCAATTATTGATTTGCACGCTGCGTGCGCGCATGGGCTCCGGCATTTTCGCTAGTTGCCACGGTGCAATTGCGATCAAGCCATCCAGCTTAGCGTGCTGTTGCGGCTTGTATTCGATGTGCAAAGTTGCAACGCGCTTCCCCACGTTCACCCGAGCCGCGCTTTTACAGGCCGCAGAAAGGTGCGCGTGAATAATCTCAGGCCGTATTTGCCTCAGCAAGCGGCGCGCGAAAAACCCGCTAAACCAATCACTTACTTCATGCACCTTGATGCGGGGATCGAAGCGATGCGCGATCGCATCGGGACGATTTTGCGCCGCACTCTTGCGCAAAATAACGCTGACTTGGTGGCGCTCAACGGATGCGTTCGCTAGATCGACGGCATAGCGCTCGGAACCGGCAAAGCGGCTGGTCAAAATTATATGGCAGATATGCACTGACGCGCTCGCGGATATTATTTAACGGCTACGCCTATTTGACCCGCATACCTGCCAACGCGCCCGCATCTGGGCTCAGCAAAAACGGCCCGCCGCTGGCATCGCTGGCGGCCAGAACCATGCCTTCGCTCATGCCAAAACGCATTTTTCGGGGTGCTAAATTCGCCACCATTACGGTCAGACGGCCAACTAACACTTCCGGTGCATAGGCCGATTTGATGCCGGCAAACACTTGCCGTGGCGTGGCCTCGCCGATATCAAGCAATAAGCGCAACAGCTTGTCCGCTTCTGGCACGGCCTCGGCACTTACAATGCGCGCGATCTTGAGTTCGACTTTGCTGAAATCCTCAATGCTGATGTAGCTGCCCTCAGTTGGCAGCGCGGCCGTTACCGCTTCTGCGGCAGCTTTGACGGGCTTTACCGGTTTTGCTGGCTCAACAACGTTGATAGTTTCAACCGACGCCGCGATCATCGCGTCAAGCTGCTTTTTATCAATACGGCCAAGCAGCGCCGTGAACGGTGTGATCGCGTGTCCTGCGGCTAAGGGCGACATCAGCTCGGAAAAATTCGTTAGCTTGGTGCATAGAAACGCTTCAGACGCGGCTGCCAAATTGGGCACTACGGGTTTAAGCCAACCAATCAATAAGCGATACATATTGAGCGAGTAGCCCAGAATCGCAGCCAGTTCATCCCTGCGCTCCGGCGCTTTTGCCAAAGTCCAAGGTGCTGCCTCGGCTATTTTGGCATTGACGATATCCGCCACCGCCATCACTTCGCGCAGCACCAAGCCAAAGTCCACCGCTTCAAAGGCGGGCCTGCACGCCAAATCTAGCCGCTTCGCTGCGGCTAAATAGCTGATCTCGGTATCGATATTGAGTGCCGGTATTCGCCCGTCAAAATGCTGGTGCACAAAGCCAGCGCAGCGGCTGGCGATATTGACCAATTTGCCGACTAATTCTGCGTTCACACGCTGCGCAAAGTCTTCCAAGTTGAGGTCTAAATCGTCTACTGCGCCGCTACTTTTACTGGCGTAGTAATAACGCAAGCATTCTGGATTCAACTCCTGATTTAAGTAGGTGCGCGCCATAATGAAGGTGCCGCGCGCTTTCGACATTTTCTCGCCATTGACCATGACGTAACCATTCACGTGCAGCTTGGTCGGCGTGCGCATGCCGGAACCTTTCAACACCGCTGGCCAAAACAGCCCGTGAAAATTGACGATATCTTTGCCAATGAAATGATGCAGTTCCGCTTTGCTGTCCGCATCCATAAACGCATTGAAATCAATGCCGGTGCGTTGGCAATAGGCGTCAAAAGCGGCCAAATAGCCAATCGGCGCGTCTAGCCAGACGTAGAAATACTTCGCGGCCACGCCCTCAGAGCCAGTGCCGGGAATTTCGAAGCCGAAATACGGCGCATCCCGGCTGATATCCCAGGGCCGCAAACCAGAATCAAACCACTCGCGCAGCTTGGCCTTGACGCCCGCTGGCGCAACATCGCCGCTCAACCAGTCCGCCAAAAAACTTTGGAATTGGCCTAGCTCAAAAAAGTAATGCTCAGAATCGCGAAGTATCGGCGCAGCGCCGGAAAGTACCGAGTGCGGATTTTTTAGATCGGTAGGCTGATAGGTCGCGCCGCAATTTTCGCAGTTATCGCCATACTGATCTGCTTTGCCACATTTCGGGCATTCGCCTTTGACAAAACGATCCGGCAGAAACATCTGCTTCTCTGGATCAAACAATTGCTGGATCGAACGCTTAGAGATCGCGCCCGCCGCCTGCAGCGCGGTATAAATTTGCTCGGTCAGGCGTTGATTTTCACGCGAATGGGTCGAATGAAAATGATCAAAGGCGACACCAAAATCTGCAAAATCCCGCTCGTGCTGTACTTGCACGCCCGCGACAAACATCTCTGGCGTCACCCCGGCTTTTTCCGCCGCCAACATAATCGGTGTGCCGTGCGTGTCATCAGCACAGACAAAATGCACGGTGTGCCCGCTTAAGCGCAGCGCGCGCACCCAAATATCAGCTTGGATATAGCCCAAAAGGTGGCCCATATGAATCTGGCCATTGGCATAGGGCAGTGCGGGTGTAACAAGAATTTGGCGTGACATAAATTTTAAGCTTCACCACAAAGATGCAGACGAGGGCTAGGGTAGCAAATACAAGCTGAGTGGCTGGGGGTGGGACTATTAATTCAACGAGCAGAAGTTTGTAGTTTTCGCTTACGGCATCGCTGGCTCTGAGATTTTATCGAACCAGTCGGTAGATCCGTTCGCCCTGAGCCCGTCGAAGGGCAGAGCCGTACAAATACTAACGAAGCTAAAACGCGTCACGAATTCTGCTGCCAAATGCTTCGCCAAGCGCATTACGAACCGCAATCTTAAGCAAGCTTAGGAAGTTATTTTCGCACCGTATCAGGATACCGCCCAAGCTCCACGCTTCCTCGCGCAGCTCAATGAATCGCCGCTCCTGTGGACTAAATGCTGGCCCCGGGCAGTCTGCAAACGCTACTTAGATGCAGCTTTCGCAACCACGCTGACTACTACTGTTGCTGCGCCGGACAAACCATCAATACCGTGTCGGAATTAAAGTGCACCGTGCCGCCAATAACATGCCGTAAACCGGAATACGCCGGCAGCGCGGGTGGAAAGTCAACGTCGGTGCCATCGCTGCCCGCGCCGGTGGAAAAATACATCGGCTGCGCGGCGTCGCCAATGGGCTGCCCGCGCCTACGTTTGATTGGATCAAAACAAAAAAACGGCGTGACAGTGGGTTCCGCCGCTTGGCACAGCACCGGCGCGGGCAGTGCGCCTGCGGCAAAGATTTCTTGGCTGGCTTGGCGCAGCTGGCCGCGCGATTGCGTTCCGCGAATCGGCATAAA
>JAYVAQ010000344.1:0-5803 GCA_043750875.1 Rhodanobacteraceae bacterium | reverse complement strand
CGTGCTTGCAAACTTTGCAAGCGAAAGCGCTCTAAACCAATGACTTGTATTCCCAGCAGGCCATCAGGTAGCGTGTCGAAATCGACAATTTTTGCTTCGCATCCTAGGCTGCAAATACCACGCTGGTCACTACCGGGCGTGGGCAAAACGCTGCATATTCCAAAGCCGGTTTGACTGCGCGCGCAATCGCGCACCATATCCAGATAGCGCGGCTCAAAAATACGCAGACGCAGTTCGCCGCCGGGATTGAGCACTAGGGGCAATGGAAAAATTGGAAGTTCACGCATGGCTTGAAGTGTTTGCCTTAATTCGCTTTAAGTATCACATTACCGATTACTGGACGAAAGCTGAGCGAGCAAGCGCTTTTGGATGCCATCGAAGCCGCCGTTGCTCATTATTAGCACCGCATCACCAGCTTGCAGCGAACTTTGCAGCCCCGCCAAAATCGCATCAGTGCTGGCTAAAACTACTGCTTTTTCCCCTAACGGCGCAAGCGCGGCTTCGGCGTCCCAGGGCAGTTCGGATCGGCGAAGCAGCCAAACATGATCCGCTGCAGTCAACGCCGGAGCAAGCTGGTCCGTGTGGGACCCAAGACGCATGGTGTTGCTGCGCGGCTCCAACACCGCATGAATTCGACGCGTGCCCAGCTTAGCGCGCAGCCCAGCTAGCGTGGTGGCAATCGCGGTTGGATGATGCGCGAAATCATCGTAAACACTAATGCCCTGCACATCGCCCAAATGTTCTAAGCGCCGTTTAGGCGGATTAAAACTGGCTAATGCAGCGATTGCGAGTTTGATATCCACCCCGTATGCACATGCGGCGGTAATTGCGGCTAAGGCGTTGCTCAAGTTGTGCTGACCGACTAAACCCCAGTTTACTTCAGCAATCAAGCGCTGTTGCTGGAAAACCGCAAAATGACTTGCTTCGGGGCTAAGCGCCTCAGCGTAGAACTCGACCCGCTTATTGCGGGTTGAAAACTGCAGCAGCTGCGAATAGCACCCCATGCTCAGCACGCGCGCGAGGTTAGCGTCGTCAGCGTTCACCACCAGCGTGCCATTCCCCGGAACTGTGCGTACAAAGTGATGAAACTGGCGTTCAATCGCGGCTAAATCTGGAAAAATGTCGGCGTGATCAAATTCCAGGTTATTGAGAATCGCAATTTCTGGGCGGTAATGGACAAATTTGCTGCGCTTGTCAAAAAACGCGGTGTCGTATTCATCGGCTTCAATTACGAACGGTGGCAATGCAGTCCACGCAGGCAACGATTCGTTTTCCCCAGCAACCAACGCAGGCGAAACTCGGGCAGAAACGCCAAAATTTCTCGGCACCCCGCCCACCAAAAAGCCAGGTCGCAAACCAGCACTTTGCAATATCCACGCAAGCATACTCGTGGTCGTGGTTTTGCCATGCGTGCCTGCCACTGCCAGCACGCGATGTTTGCCTAGTACTTCCTGCGCTAACCACTGCGGCCCGCTGATATAGTCAAGGCGTTGATTTAAAACCGCTTCCAGCTCCGAATTGCCGCGAGAAAGCGCGTTTCCGACAATGACGGACGCGCGCTCAGAGGGTAAATTTCCTGGGTGGTAGCCGACTTTGAGTGCAATGCCCAAGGCTTCTAATTGCGTACTCATCGGCGGATAAACGTTTTGATCGGAGCCAGAAACCGCTTGGCCTAGTTCCCGCGCCAATACCGCCAAGCCGCCCATAAACGTGCCGCAAATACCCAGGATGTGTACAGATTTTTTCGACATTGGCTCTTCTGGGGCAAAACACTATAAGTTGCGAAGTGTGGACTAACGCGCGTGATATGCAAAAGTCCTAGGCAATAGGGCATTCACGCTGCGGGCGTTAGCATCGCGGAAATCATCAATGAGCGAGTGCGTTTATGGAGTTTTTGAATCTACGAATTTTTCGATCACTTTTTACTGCGGCAGCGATAGCTAGTGCGTCACTGTTAGGCTTTACCAGCAGCCACGCTCATGAATTCAGTGTCGGCGCGCTAGTAATTGATCACCCGTGGGCACGTACAACCGCGCCTGCAGCGCGCACCGGGGTGGTGTATTTCAGCATCAAAAATTCCGCAGATCAGGCAGACACTTTACTCAGTGCCACGGTCGGTAGTTCTATTGCTAAGCGCGCATCGCTGCACGAAATGAAAATGGATGCCAAAGGTTTAATGCACATGCGCGAGATCAAAGCCGGGCTCGCCATGGCAGCGCAATCAACAGTCCAATTTGCACCAGGCGGCTATCATGTGATGTTGGAGGGCTTAGTCAAACCGCTCATCGCGAAACAAGAATTCGGCATGACGCTGAAGTTTGCAAAAGCGGGATCAGTGTCGGTGATTGTGCTGGTTGAATAATTCGCAGCAGACATGGAACTAAAAGCGGCAGCTAGGACTCTTGCAACGTTCTTCAATCCTGCGACGCCCCAATGCAAGATAAATTTTGGCGCTTAGTCGCTTTTGCAGGCGTGGACGGTTTTGCCGCGATAATGCGGTTGGAAAATTTGGCTGCACGCGTTCACAAGCAAAATCGATTGCACGCAGTGAACACCGGTTTGCTGGTCATTGGCATCAGTTTTCTTACGGTTTGGCTTGCCGGCAATCTAGTACGGCCGAAGTGGCTGCTTGGCTTTGAGCTGCATGCGAGTGCGATGCTGGTGCTGGCGCTGCTGACGACTATTTATCGACGCTTTAGTTATGGCGTTACGGCTCTGCGCAGTGATTGGCTGGCGGTGCAAGCCATTACAACTGAGCAACGATTGCATTGGTTGCGCGCAAAGATCGCTGCGCGCGCTGCCGTGGAGCTGATCGGCATCAGTGTTTTAGCCGCGTATCTATGTGGCATGCGCTTTGGCGTTGGCGTATTAATCTTTGGCGCGGGCCTTGGCTTGATCACGCTGATCTTGCTGGCGCATTGGCAGCTAGTGCAGCAAGAAAAAAGCGCTCGGCACGTCCTAGTTAGTCAATGTGATAAAAACCACGCGCATGCTCGCTCAATCGATCTCGCAATCACCCCGAGCAAAACACGCGACGCAGAACCATTTAACGCATGGTTTTCTAGCGCGATTCCGCGCTTGTCAAAATTGCGCTGGTGGTGGTTAATTCCCTTATTGTCACTGCCTATGGGCAGCAAAATCATGGTGATTGCCGGGATTTTCCTGGGTTTTCTTAGCCTGTCACGCTTTGCTGCGGTGTGCAGCGCCATCGCCATCGCCCTAGCTGACATTTCAAAATTGACGCTAACCACCGCGCTCAAGCCCGCGGTGCTGTACCGTGCCGCGCTGATTTTTTCGCTACAGGGCGCATTAATTTTAGCGCTGATGGCGACAGCTTTTGCGCTATCGCCAGCCGGTGTTGGAATCGCGATTATAGTCGGCGGCGTTGGGCTATTGCTGTTAGCAACAGCGCTGCATTTTGGCTTTGGCTATCGCTTGCAGCCCATCCGCTGCGCGCTTAGAACCCGCGCCAGTTTATTAATCGCGTTGTTGTTGGGCTTAACAGCAAACGGCATGCCGATGTTGCTACCCATTGTGTGCGTGCTGCTTTGGTTTTGGCTGTATCGGCGCGGCGCGCACCTGGATAACAAGGATTTAATTCGATCATGACTAATCAATTTACTAACAATCCTGGGGTTCCCGCGCTCTCCATACAAACGCTGGACGCGCACATCCAATCGCGCCAAATTTTGCACGGGATTGATTTTGAGCTGTCAGCCAGCGCGGTACTGGGTTTGGTAGGCCCTAATGGCAGCGGCAAATCCACGCTGATCCGCTGCATGGTAGGCAGCTTGAAACCGCGCCGTGGCAGCGTACGAATTAGGGGCCTAGACATCCAACTCGACCCACTCGCGGCACGCGCGCAGCTCGGTTTTGCGCCTGAGCCAAATTTGTTGCCAGCCGATCTGAGCGTGCGTCAAGTACTGCGTCTGAGCGCGATTGCGCGCAGCAATAGCCAGCACGCGCAAATACCCGATGCCACGTACGCGCAGGCGGAGCGGCTAGCGCTCAATCGCTATTTAGACAGCTATATCAGCACGCTCTCACTGGGAACTAAACAAAAAGTTTCGGTGCTTATAGGCTTGATGCACGCGCCCAAGCTTGTCGTGCTGGACGAAGTATTTAATGGCTTGGACCCGAAAAGCGCCTATGTACTAAAACAAATTTTACGGGAATTAGCGGCGCACGGCAGTGCCATCGTGCTGGCGACGCACGGCTTAGAGCTGGCCGCAGATTTGCTGACCGAAATGCTGTTGCTCAGCGAAGGGCGAATTGGCGCGCATTGGCAAAAAGACGACTTTGCGCAGCTGCGCGCGGGTGGTGCTGCGGGCTTAGAGCAGGCAATTGTGAATGCGCTTGATACTACTGCGTCTGAAACCTTTGCCACTTGATCGCATGAGACGCCCGAATTGCCTCTATTTGCCTAGAAAATGGCGTCACCACGCTGTGGACTACAGATAGAGATTTCACTTCTTACCCGCCGTTGTTGTGCCAATCACCGCAAGAACTTGTTGCCGCACACTGAATTACTTGCAACCAATTTTAAGCGGGTCTTTGCGGAATCCGAACTAGGCGTACCTAGACGTATCGCCATTCGCGAGACTTATTCAGCTGGCAAAATCTATACTCGCAAACTGTGTTATGACTTGAGCCGTTTTAATGGATTCCCAACTTCGCACTCGTTTGATTGGAGCCGCCGTTTTAATTGGTTTGGCGGTAATTTTTTTGCCGATGGTGCTGGATAAAGACACTAGCGATACGCCCGTGCCGAACGAAGAGATTTCGCTCGACATTCCGGTGCCTGGATCGGACCTGGATGGCTTACAGACCCGTACTTTGCCGATCAATGACGAGGCGCCAATGGTGGAAATTGACGCGACCGCACCGGATCCAATCGCCAATGTTGACACCTCCCGCGCGCGCCCAACGGTCGCAAGGTTGGCCTCGGAAACCGAAGCACAAAACGCGCCGCAAAGTTCTGAAGGCACGATTCAACGTGATGCCCCGCTGCCAACGGTGGCACCGCCAATAACCCCGTCGCCCGCAACCCCGGCGGCAGTGCTCCCAACACCGATCGTTGCGAAACCGCCTGCACCCAGCGCAGCACCCGCCGCCACCGGCGGCCGCTTTGGCGTCAATTTTGGCAGCTACGGGGCGCTGGCAAATGCGGAAAAGCTAATTACCCAGCTTGCCGCAGTAAAAGTGAAAGCTTCGGTCGAACCCGTGGTCGTCGGCGATAAATCGCTGTTTCGTGTGGTTTCACGCGGTTACCCAAGCCGTAGCGCCGCCGAAGCAGCACGGCTTGCTGCAACCACCTCGATTGATGGCCTAAATGCCAGTGTTTTGCAGGGCGAAATTGCCTCCAACACCGCACCAGCAACCGCAGTTGCACCAGCCTTGCAAGGGTTTGCCGTGCAGATTGGCGTTTTTGGGGATAAAGCGAAAGCCGACGAGCTGATTGCGCAACTCAAAGCGAAAGGTTTCGCGGCTTTTTCCGAACGCGTGATTACGCCCAGTGGTTCTACACTACGCGTGCGGGTCGGGCCGATTCTAAAACGCCCTGACGCGGATAAAACCAAAGCTGAGATCAAAACCAAGCTCGGTTTTGATGGCATTGTTGTTCCTTACCCATAAGCGCAATTTAGCTTAGACGCTGAAATGAACGCTGCGGACTACCTAATACTGGCGGTTCTCGGCATTTCAATGTTGGCCGCGTTGTTGCGCGGCTTGGTATCCGAGGTGATGTCCTTAGCGGTTTGGGTGCTGGCGCTCTGGATTTCTGCCACCACAAGCGGCGCGTTTG
>JAYVAQ010000343.1:0-3509 GCA_043750875.1 Rhodanobacteraceae bacterium | reverse complement strand
CCGACGCGCAAAGCCACCTCGGACGTCATCGGCGAGCGATTCGACAGTCCGCGAATACCGTCGGTGCCAAAATATTTGCGCGTCATAGTGCCGCCTTTTTTGCCGCTGCCGCTTTTACCGCTGTCTTTTTCGCGACGACCGCACGATTTCGTCTCTGTAGCATCGGATCAGCGATCAGTGGCCGATAGATTTCTACGCGGTCACCATGCTTGAGGACGTCGCTCAATTGACAAGCTCGCGCGAAAATTCCCACGTTACCGTCCAAAACGGGCAGATCCTGCAAATTTGCCGCAGTGATCGCATCGCTTACCGTGGCGTTTTCTGCCAGGCTAACCGCCACTAGCCACTGCCGCTCTGGGCTTGCGTAAGCCACTTCTACTGTTAGCACGTTAGCTGACATGCGCTTTCGCAACCTTAATAAAATCATCCACCATCCGGTCGGCCCAAACGCCGACGGCAGCCGCTACTGCCGAGTTCACTACCGAGCCAGCGAAATCAATATGCAATACCAGGGTCACGCGGCAACCCGAGGTGCCCAAGGCATCAAAATGCCAAGCGCCTTTGAGCGAACGAAATGGGCCGCTTTGCAAGTTCAAATGAATCGCCCGATCTGGCTCCAGTTTGTTGTTGGTGATGAAATTTAGGCTGATCCCAGCGATTTTCACGCCCAGCTCCGCTGTCATTTCAGCATCCGCAGCGCTGATTAGTTTCGCCGAGGTGCACCATTCAAACCAGCGCGGATAGGCCTCAATATTGTTGACCAAGCTATACATCAGGGCCGCCGGGCAACCGATAATCGCCTGGCGTTTGATCTGTTTCATGACGCGCCGCCCAGCACACCCATGAACTTGCGGTAGTAACGTAATTCCGCCACCGATTCACGAATATCACTTAGCGCTAAGTGCGCACCTTGCTTTACTAAGCCCGCCGCCACAGTCGGCGCCCAACGCTTAGCCAATTCTTTGATGGTTGAAACATCCAAATTGCGATAGTGAAAGTAGCGCTCTAATTCCGGCATTCCACGCGCCAAGAAGCGTCGATCCTGACCAATGGAATTGCCGCAAATCGGGGAAACCCCTTGCGCCACCCATTTACGCAAAAACTCCAGCGTCGTTGTTTCTGCCATTGCCAAAGTCACATTCGAGGCTAACGCGCGCTGCCACAGGCCAGAAGCACCGTGGTGCGAGCGGTTCCAGTCGTCCATCGCTTCCAATTTGGCAAGCGGCGTTTGAATCGCAAATTCGGGGCCAACAGCAAGTTCGTTGAGTTCACCGTCGGTGATCAATGTCGCGATCTCGATAATTTGATCGTTGTCTGGATCCAGCCCGGTCATTTCCAGGTCGATCCAAATAAGGTGCTGATTTGGGTTGTGGGACATAGCTTCGGTGCGCGGGCAGAGTGGCCTAGCGTAGTTGAATTGGGCGCGAGAGATTTGAACGAGCTTTTAGAAAACTGGAAATGAACTCTCACTTGAAGGGTAAGATCCGCGCATGAAAAAAAACTCCCACAAAAACATCTCCGCTGAAGCCGACGCGGCGTATCGAATCGCAAAACGTCGCGTCGTCGATGATATGAACGGCCCAGCATCAGCGAGCCAGGACAGCGCGCCGCAAGCGCAATCCAAGCGTTCGAAACGCGCCGATGTAGAAGCCAAAGCTGCGCTGCACTATTCGCCTTCCTCGCGAGACAAACGCGGCGTTTCTTTCGATGCGCCGCCGCGCAATCGCCATGGCATCACCCCCGATGCGCCGAAGAGCAAACGCCGTCGCTTGACCGCGCCCGCGCCGGATTTAGCGACTTTGGCATTGGTTACGCCAAACGAACACGCGGTCAAACGTGCGGCACCACGTGTGCTGACGTCAATTCGCATTATTGGCGGAAGTTTGCGCAATTCCAAGATCATCGTCCCCGACCAGCCCGGTGTGCGGCCAACGCCAGATCGGGTACGCGAAACCCTTTTCAATTGGTTGACGCCGCTATTGCCGGGTGCCCGGGTATTGGATCTATTTGCTGGCACCGGTGCTTTGGGGATCGAAGCGATCAGCCGAGGCGCAGCGTTTGCCGAATTCGTCGAAAGTGATCCTGGCTTGTGCACGAAATTGGGCACGGAACTAACACGATTGAAGATTGCTGATCGGGCCCGCGTCACTCGCGCAGCGGTACCTGGGCCCAATGCAATGGCGCATACGCCAGTCGATATTGTGTTTCTCGACCCGCCTTTTAGCACTGATTTGTGGTTGCCAAGCTTGGCTGCAATCGCAAGTTCGGGCGTGCTTAAAGCCGGTGGCGTGCTGTATTTGGAAGCACCGATTGAGCTGACCTTGAGTGCAGCTTGGCAGCCACTCAAGCAAAGTAAAGCGGGCGCAGTGCATTTTGCGCTGTATCGCTACCAACCGTTGGCCACAACAACGAATGGAGTCGCGTGATGCCTATGTTGCGCCCGATAGTTTTAGCCTTAGCTGGCCTAGGTTTTGTCAACACTTGCGCTGCCCAAATGCTCGAAGTTGTGAATTCGCCGGAAGCGGTGCTGGCAGAGTCCGTGCCCGATTGGTTTTTTAGCGATGGCTTGGAGTTTGTAATGCCAAGCGCACTGATCCGAACCACCAGCTTAAAAATCCGCGACCCGCATTTTTTTGCGCCGGTATTTCCACCGATTGTGTGCCCAGACTTTACTGACAACGACATCGCTGGCCAGCCAGGTAGCGCGGTCAACAACCAAATCAATCTGACGCTAACCACCGATAGCGACAGCGATGGCTTTTTAGATTCGAACCCTCTTTGGATTTTTCAAAACCCTCTCACGGGCCCGCAAATACGTCGAATTGATACCGCCGATGGCCAGTGCAGCGCGCCGCTGGCTGGCACCACCTGCAGTTTTCCGACCGCGACTACTGCTGACACTTACACGGTGATCAGCACCGGTGCGGATAGCTGCTTTAGCCCAATTGCGGCAACCACCGGCGGCTACACGCCCAGTGTTGCCAGCGTCTCACCGCCGTGTTGGCTGGGTGCGGCAAAAGCGCAAGCGAGCTTGAATTTTAATGGCGTCGCGGTGCCGTTGTTTGGCGTGCGGATGGGTGGCGCGGTCACGGCGGCGGATGGCCCAATTGGACGCGTGATGATGCGTGGCTTTTTACGTGAATCGGATGCCGACGCAACTTTATTGCCCGCAGCTTTGCCGCTGGTTGGTGGGCGCCCAATCTCAGTTTTACTTAAAGGCGGCACCGGCAGTTGTGCTACTGGCTCCGACAAAGACGTGCTAGATGGCGTCACGGGCTGGTGGTTCTACACGGAGCAGACGATTACGAGCGTGCCGATTACGCCTTAAATATTTTTACGGTATTCCAGGCTAAGCCATGCTTAGGCGTCGAACGCGGCTAAATTGACGATTAAAAACGGCGCATTCGGTTGTTGCATCAGCAAGACCCGTTAGGCTGCAATAGCTGCACATAACGGCCTTGTTGGTGCAGGGTTTGGGCGGCGCTTAGGGCCTCTTCGTTCACTTCGAA
>JAYVAQ010000342.1:0-10836 GCA_043750875.1 Rhodanobacteraceae bacterium | reverse complement strand
CTCTTTTCTAACGGTGTGCCGGCTGCGGTGAAGGCTTCCGCAACATCGCGTGGGCCGACCGAACCGAACAACTTACCTTCGGCCGAGGCATTTGCCTTGATCGTGACGGAGGCATTTTCCAACTGCGCCTTGCGACGTTCAGCAGCGCTCAGGAGTGAATCCGCTTTCGCTTGGTATTCCGCGCGACGCTTCTCAAACTCTTGCACATTGTTGGCGGTTGCCGGTACTGCACGGCCGTAAGGGATCAAGAAGTTGCGGCCGAAACCGGCGCGCACAACTACTTTGTCGCCCAAACTGCCTAGGCTTTTTACTTTCTGCAACAAAATCACTTCCATGGTCTTGCTCCTAGATGTGATTGTCGGTGTAAGGAATCAGCGCCAAGTAGCGCGCCGTTTTCACGGCGGTCGCAAGCTGACGTTGATACTTCGCTTTGGTACCCGTGATGCGGCTCGGCACAATTTTTCCGGTTTCGCTCACGAACTGGCGCAACAGGCCTAAATCCTTGTAATCCACCGACAAGATGCCTTCAGCGGTGAACTTGCAGAATTTCTTACGACGGAAAAAACGCGAACTTGCGCTACGATCCTTCGGCTTACCCTTTCCTTTACCTTTAGGCTTCATTGTCGCCAGTCCCTATGCCTTCTTCGCCACTGAAATCGTCGTCACGACGACGACCCGGTTTTTCATCTTTGGTACGCATGATGTAGCTGATGTCGGTTTCGGCCGCATCTTTACGCACGATCAGGTGGCGTAGTACTGCATCGTTGTAGCGAAACGCGTCTTTCAGCTCGGCGCGAACTTTCTCGCCGGCTTCAATGTTCATGCACACATAATGTGCCTTCACTAGACGTTGGATTGGATACGCCAATTGACGACGGCCCCAATCTTCTAAACGGTGCAAAACGCCACCGTCGGTTTCGATAATACTTTTATAGCGCTCAATCATATTGGGCACTTGTTCGCTCTGGTCAGGGTGGACCAAAAACACAATTTCATAGTGACGCATGGTGTTTGCTCGGCTCCGTTGCCGGAATCCTCTCGGTTTAATAAGCTTCCCCGCGATTGACTCAAAAAAGACGTCATGCCGGGTGAAGCGAGGACCTGCAAGCAAGCGAAGGCGTTAAAGAAGCCATCGTTACGTTGCAGGGACGCGGAGACTAGTCTTTTCCGGCAAACCCAGCAAGCCAGTTTGCTGAACAGCAAAAAGCTGATTAGCCTATCAAGACATCATTTTTCTGACGATCTGAAAGCTCGCAGTATTTCAACTGCAGCTGAGCATTCGTTTCAGTATTGTCCGGGTCAATAAAAATGCATTCAACCGGGCACACCTCCACGCATTGCGGTACGTCAAAATGCCCCACGCACTCGGTGCATAGCTTTGGCGTGATGTGATACAGCTTGGTACCGGCGTAAATTGCGCCGTTGGGGCACACGGGCTCGCAAACATCACAGTTGACGCATTGGTCGGTAATAAAAAGGGCCATGAAAGCACGACGAACGAATAATTGTTCGAAGCTTAATCTCAATTTAGCCTACGCACCGCATTGTGAACTTTGCTGATTGCGCGCATGCGTTCACCTTGAATGGAGCGCCGCATCCAACGCAATTGCCTACACTCGGGGCCAACTAATCGCTGCAAGATCTGGCTCATGCTGAGTTTCCAATGTGCAACCAACCCTCGTCCATTGATGCAGCGCCATAAAATTGGCTTAGCAGTCGCGGGCGGCGGGCCGATTGGCGGCATTTATGAATTGGGCGCATTGCGCGCTTTGGAAGAACTGATTGACGGTGCGACTTTGACGCGCCTGGACGCTTATGTCGGCGTTAGCTCAGGCGCGATTATGGCGGCATCCCTAGCAAATCGCATTGATACCGCTGAGATGTGTCGCATTCTGCTGAGTGCCGAAAATGCCGAGCACCCGTTTCACCCGGGTATTTTTTTGAAGCCAGCGCTAGGCGAATTTGCACTGCGCTTGGCACAGCTGCCGCGCGTACTGCGGGCGGTCGCGGTGTCGATGATCAACAATCCATTTTCAACAAAACTGGCGGATTCACTCGGTAAATTTGGCGCGTTGCTGCCTACGGGCTTGTTTGACAACGATGAAGTTGAGCGCTTTTTGCGCAAATTATTTACCAGTGGCGGGCGCAGCAATGATTTTCGCGAACTGGACCGCCCGTTGAGCGTGGTTGCAGTTGAAATTGACACCGGGCAAACCGTGCTTTTTGGTGGCCCAGGCTATGACGATGTGCCGATCAGCAAGGCGATCCAGGCATCCAGCGCGCTCCCTGGCTTGTATCCGCCGGTAGAGATCAAGCGACGGCATTTTGTCGACGGAGCGCTCAAACGCACGCTCAATGCCTCCGTTGTATTGGAGGCAGGGGTGGATTTGGTGATTGGGCTCAACCCGCTGGTTCCCTACGATGCGAACCGCGCGCTGGCTTCCGGCAAGCTCAAATTACCCTCGCTGGTTAAAAGCGGTTTGCCTGCCGTGCTTTCGCAGATGTTTCGATCGTTGCTGCAATCGCGCATGCAGGTGGGCTTGGCGAAATACGATCAAAAATATGAGCATTCCGACCTGCTGTTGGTTGAGCCAGACGCGGATGACGCCAAGATGTTTTTCACCAACGAATTTAGTTTCGCCAGCCGCCAGCATTTGGCCGAGCACGCCTACCTAAAAACCTTGCAAGACTTTCGTGCACATCGCGGCAAAGTCAACGAAATGTTGGCGCGCCATGGCTTGAAGTTGAACGAAAGAGTGCTTAGCGATACGCAACGCACGATCTGGACCGGGCTACAGCAAAAACCGGTACGCCGTACCCGCTCAACCGCGCGTTTGAATCGGGCATTAGAAGATTTGGAAGCGCAGCTATTGGCAGCGAAAATCCAACGCTAGGTCCAGGCGTATGCGCCTACCTTATTGGTCTAGCTTGGTAGAGGAATCTGCCGAATCGTTCTCGGCATCCCAGTGAAATTTATGTAGTACCCGATGCAGCACGGGCGTAAAAATAACGCCAGCTAAGATCAAAAAAGCCAGCCCCGCATACAGGGCATAAAGCCCAGCAAAAAGTTTGCCTGCAAACGTGTGTGGCGGATCCACCGGCCCCATGCCGCCTAGCAACATCGCGGCATTTAGAAAAGCGTCGATCCAAGGCAAGTTTTCAAAAGCGTGATATCCCCACATCCCTAAGCCTAGCGAAGCCAAAATGAACGCCGTTGCCAGGGCGAAGTGGCCAGCCATGCGTCGCAAGAAACCACCATGATCGAGTGGCGCGGTGGATTTGTCTTCATACATTTGCTTGCACTCGCTTCAAGTCATTGCCAGCACGCTTGATTACTGCGGCTTTACCCCGCCACCCGCACAAGTCCTGCACAAAACAATGCCCGCAATCGGGCACGCGCGCTTTGCAAATATAGCGCCCATGCAAAATTAGCCAATGATGCGCATCCTGCAAATAGGCTTTGGGAATACGCTGCAGCAGCGCTTTTTCCACGGCCAACACATTGTTCCCTGGCGCCAAACCTATACGATTGGCCAGCCTAAAAATATGCGTGTCGACCGCCATCGTCGGTTGACCAAAAGCAGTATTAAGCACCACATTCGCGGTCTTTCGGCCCACGCCTGGCAAAGCTTCAAGTGCCTCGCGGAGCTCTGGTACTTGGCTTTGGTGCTGTTCAAGCAAAATGGCGCAGGTAGCTATGACGTTTTTGGCCTTGTTTTGATATAGCCCTATTGTTTTGATGTAGTCCCGAAGCCGATCTAAGCCTAGCGCCAAGATTTTTTCTGGTGTGTTGGCAACGGCGTACAGTTGTCGCGTCGCTTTGTTGACACTGACATCTGTCGCTTGCGCAGAAAGAATCACTGCGATCAAAAGCTCAAATGCGCTTTGGTACTCAAGCTCGGTTTTAGGCGCGGGATTTGCCGCTTGGAAGCGCTCAAATAGTAATTTCCGCGTCGCTAAACTCATCGGCCGTGCTTTGGCCTCAACGGCCGTATCAGCAAGGGTTTGGCTCATCACTTTACGCTCACAGCAAGCGGCTCATTGCGACTGCAGCAAGGCGCGCTCAGTCAAGTTTTTGATTAGCGCCGACACATCCGTCTGCGCACGCAGGCGATCCACCTCGAAGTGCTGGCTCAGTTGCTCGGCAGCGCTGGCTTCATCCGCACCCGCCAAAATCGCCTCCAACACCAGCGCACCGGTACCGTTGAGCTCAAAATACTGGCCCTTGGGAACATGAAGCAACACCAGTTCGGGCCCCAGTTTTTGCATGAGTACACCCTCTGCTAAGCAAAAGCTCACAATTTGCCCTCAAACAACGAGTGCAGTAAAGGTAAATTTAGCCGCATAGATCATCCAAAGATTTAAGCGCGACAAGCATAGCGTGTTCGGGCGCATGCGCATCGAAGCTCGGGCGCAAGGCGCGCGCGTCGGCAATGGCCGCCATAATCTGCGGTAGCTGGTGCCACCAAAGCTGCGTGTCAGTGGCTGAATAAAGGCGCGTGGCCACGGTGTGGCGAGTGAGTGCATCAAACAAAGCACGCTGACTCAACTTTTGATGTTCACTAACCACCCCGGCCTGCGCCGCATTGAGCACGATAAGCCGCTTTAGCGGAACCGCCTCCGGCAAATTTTGATCAACGCTGCTAAGTTTCAGCTGCGGAAAGCGAGGCAACACATAAAGTTTGCCAGCGCGTAGCGCAATCGGTGTGATGTCATCGCACAAACGCACCTCACCTTGCCGTGCGCCAATCGCCCGCGCCAGCGTGGATTTTCCCGCGCCGCTGTGGCCGACGATAACGCTGGCGGCATCACCGTCACTAAAAGCACTTGCATGTAAACAATAAACACCGCGCCGCGCTAAAGCCAAAATCAGCGCTGGTCCAAATAGCCAAAGCGCTGGGTTAACCGCGCAATGCGTCAATGCGGCGTGGCTGCCGTCTGCAGCTACCCAAAAGGTTGCATCGGTGCCAGAAAAATAGCTGCGCTGCGGCGTGTGCACAACGCGCAATCGTATCGATTGCGCTTCTAACTCAGCGGTGATTTCAACGCTATTGTTTGCCTCAAAAAGCTGAACCTCTTCAGGCTCATTGCTTAGGAGCGCTGCTTCGGAATTTGTGGTCGCCGCCAAATGCGCGCAGGCCAGGGAACTGTTAGTTCTCTGGCCTGCAAGAATACCGCTATAACTTTTGTGATGACCGGCGACGCTTAAATTTAGGCGATTTAGACTAATCACTTACAAGGCAAATGCGCCAATAGGCTGCTAGAAACGCTGTGTACCAGGATCACCCGAATCACCTGAGCCAGGTGAGCCGCCCAAGGTCAAATCACGCACATCGCCCAAAAGAATTAGTGTAGGCGTTTCATAGGCTTCACGCACTACAACCGTTATTTCAACAGTGGTATTCGGCTGTATTTTGCTCATGTGCGTTGACTCTAAATAGAAAGCTCGGCCTCAATTATAGAATTCAATCACTCGAAGCTCAAGCGTTATTAAGGATGCAGCATCGTTACGGAAATTAGACCAATTTCAGCTCAAACGCCTTTAGCACCGCGCGTGTTCGATCGCGCACACCCAGCTTCGAAAGAATATTTGACACATGGTTTTTGACCGTACCTTCCGCGACATCCAAAGCCCGGGCGATTTCTTTGTTGCTGTAGCCGGCACTCATAAGGCGCAAAATTTCGGTTTCGCGCTCGGTTAAGTGATCTGGCACGTCCAATGCCGCGAATTTGTTTTCCAGATGGCTCAGCCCGGAAAGCAAACGTTGCGTGACCGCAGGCTTGACCAAGGTGCCGCCGGCAGCAACCGCTTTAATCGCGTCTACCAGCTGATCCAAAGACACGTCTTTCAGCAAATAACCTCGCGCACCGGCCTGAAGTCCTGCCAAAACATATTGATCGTCGTCAAACGTCGTCAAAATGACCGTTGGCGGCAGCAAACCTTTAGGCCCGAGTTCGCGCAACACTTCCAAGCCAAGCTTTCCTGGCATTTGCATATCAAGCAAGACCACGTCCGGCTTTACTTGCGGAATGATCGCGATTGCGCTGTCGGCGTCTACCGCTTCAGCCACGACCTCGACGGAATCTGATAGCTCCAGCAGGCTGCGGATCCCCGCACGCACCAGCATTTGGTCATCTACAAGGCATACCCGTATGCGCGCACCACCTTCTGTTCCAGCGGCTTGCTTCAATTGTGTTGTCATAGTCGTTCTCCAAGTCCATTTAATGCAGCACTACTTGCCCGCAGCGGTAAAAATGCAGCCACGTTAAAACCCCGCCCAACCGCACTCTCACACAATATTGAGCCACCAAAGGCCGCCAGTCGCTCGCGCATGCCAGAAAGGCCGTTGCCATCTTTTAGCTGATCGGTGCCATGGCCGTCATCATGCGCGCTAATCTCGATACCAGCATCCCGCAATGCAAAAGTTAGCCACAAATTGCGCGCGCCGGAATGCTTGATCGCATTGGTCAGCACCTCTTGCGCTAGCCGCAACAGTGCATGCGCTCGCGGTGCATCGCTGACGGTGAACGGGTTCGGCAAAGTTAAGTGCACCTTGGGCATTGGCACATCAGCGACCATCGCTTTGAGCGTGCGATCAAGCTGCATTGGATCACCTTCGCGCAGGGTGCTGACGACTTCGCGCACATCACTCAGCAAAAGTTTGGAAATGCTCTGCGCTTGCTGCACATGCGTGCGCGCTTTGCCTTCGGTCAAATGCGTGGCAACTTCTAAGTTTAGCGCCAGCGCAGTGAGGTGATGGCCCACTAAATCGTGCAATTCACGCGAAATTCGTAGCCGTTCGGCGGTGCGTTCAGTATCTGAAAGCATTGCCTGTGCCGCGCGCAATTCCATGTTGACCAGTCGCAGTTGCTCGCGTGCCTGCATTTGGCGCTTGCCGATCCAGGCCGTCATGAATACGAAACTGGAGACGCCCAAATACATTGCCACAGTAAGCACTACTTCAACAAACGGTAACTTTCCCTGTGCCGCTAAAATTGGTAAGAAAGCGAGGTTTTGCCCAAGCATCCAAAATAATGCTGGACGCAATGGCAAGGCGTAGGCAATAGCGGCCGCTGACACCATCAGTAATACGGCTGCTAAACCATTGGCAATCACGTAGGCAAATGTCAGAGTGGCGCTGCAGATCAGCAGCAACATCACGTTGGTGATGCTGATGTTTGAACTGCGCCCCTCATTGAGCAGCACATAGTAGGCGAGGCCAAACGCGAAATAGCACAGCCACAGCAAAATGCGTGCGGCAATTGCCAGCTGCATCGGGCCGTCGCTGCCGCCGAGTACAAACAGCAACAAACCGACACAGCCATGCGTAAACAAGCCAGCATAGAGCAACAATTGTGCGTGAGAGTAGGTTCGCGGGGGCATTAGACCTCCAGAGTCGCAGATTTTTAAGATAATTTGCATGCGTCATAGGTCATGCGGGGCGCTAGATTCTCATGCTGCATGCGCTAAGTCATTGATCAAAAATGAAATGTGCGCCACTTGGCGCTTTTCGACTGCTTTGCGAAGTTTTTTGACCGTGGTTTCGCCCGAACTTTTTCCTTGGCGTGTGCTCTGTCGCTGGGCATACTCCGAATGCAAGTTTCAGCGCGTATCACTAGGCGCAGATTCTTTCCCCTGCTCTGGCGCTTGACGCATGGGCTTTTGATGTACCTCACCAGAGCAGGAAGGACTTGTTATGGCGGCTGTATCTCTATGATTTCAGACCTATCTATTCGTTTGCGCGACGTCAACGTCACCGATCTCGATACCATTTTGGCGATCAACAACAATTCCGGCGAAAGCATTTTGCCCATAGATCGGGCACGCATGGCGCGCTTTTTGGAAATCGCCCGCTACTTTCGGGTCGCAGAAATCAATGGTCAAGTCGCGGGGTTTCTAATCGCGCTAACGCCCGAGGCAGACTACGACAGCCCAAACTTTACGTGGTTCAAGGCGCACTACCCAGAATTCGTCTACATTGATCGTGTCGTCATGACGCCAGATCACCGGCGCAGCGGCATCGGGCGCCTTTTTTACGCGGACATTTTGAGTTTTGCTGAAGTTCGCCAACCGATTCTGGTCACCGAAGTTTTTATTCAACCGCGTGATGAAGTATCGCTGCTGTTTTTCAAGACCCAGGGTTTCGTCGAAGCCGGACAGCAATCGCTGCCCAATGGCCGTCGGGTCAGCTTAATGAGCAAATCCTTAGAACCTTACGCCTTCGTGCGCGAGGCATATTTGTCCAGGCCAGAGGCTGTTTTGCCCGCATGGGCATGGCAAGACCGTTTGAATATGCGGCCAGAACTCAAGTTGTCGGCTTAAAGCGTATGACCAAGGGCGCTTGCGAGCTAAAAAGTGCGCAGTTTTCGCTGATGCGTTTAGCAATCTATCAAACCGATGCCAATGCGATTCAAAACTTTGTAGCAGATCAGGTTAGTGCCGCGCCGGAATTATTGGACGGTGCGCCCGTAGCCTTGGATTTTAGTGCCTGCGGGCAGGCGGCGGACGCCGAATTCGTAGAAGATATGATGTCGCGTTTGCGCTACGCAGGCATGCAGCCGATCGCAATCGTTGCCGAGGCCGATTCCGCGCAGGCGGCGATTGCCAAGGCCTTGCGTTTAGGGGTGTTAGCGCCACTCAAGCGTTCGGGAAAGCTCGGCAACACCGCTAAAACGGAAATTTCTGAGGTGGTTTCGAATGTGCCGTCAGTTTCGATGACGCGTGCGGAAGTTAAGCCCGAGGCGGTCAAGCCAGCCGATGTTCCGGCGCCAACCGCGCCAGTTAAAACCGAGCTCAAAATTGAATCGCCCGCTTTGAGCCCGCCCGCCCGCGCAATTCCGATGCCCGCCGAGGTGCTTACCATTCAGCGTTACGACGGCCAAGTGCGTTCCGGGCAACAGCTTTACGCCAAGGGTCGCGACTTAATCGTTACCGGAGCCGCTGGCGCCAGCAGTGAAGTGATTAGTGACGGCAGCATCCATATTTATGGTCGATTGATGGGCAAAGTCATTGCCGGTGCTTCCGGTGATCGCAACGCGCGCATTTATTGCTTGGCGTTTGGCGCTGAATTAGTCTCAATCGCGGGCATATTTCGCGTTTTTGAGGCTATTCCCGCGGATTTGATGGGTAAAGCCGTGCAAATTTGGTTGGATGGCGACAAACTACGCTTTGATACACTAAATTAATCATTTAATACTTCAGCGATTGCCCTAAACAAGCTTCTTGTTAATTCGTTTGCTGCGGCAAACGCGTTTGTTTGCGCCCGCGAGCGTTGGGGTCTCGCTGAATTACGACATTTGGAGAAACACTTGGCTGAAATTATTGTTGTCACTTCGGGCAAAGGCGGCGTGGGCAAAACCACCACCAGCGCGTCGATCGCCTGCGGCTTCGCACGTTTGGGCAAACGCGTCGCGGTCGTGGATTTTGACATCGGCCTGCGCAATTTGGATTTGATCATGGGCTGCGAGCGCCGCGTGGTTTATGATTTTGTCAACGTAATCAATGGCGATTGCGGCCTCAAGCAAGCGCTGATCAAGGACAAACGCTTTGACAATCTGGCAATTTTAGCTGCTAGTCAAACCCGCGATAAAGACGCACTAACGGTTGCCGGTGTTGAGCGCGTGTTGAATGATCTGAAGGCGGATTTTGACATCGTGCTGTGTGATTCACCCGCAGGCATTGAACATGGCGCGCATATGGCGATGTATTTTGCCGACCGCGCGATTGTCGTGGTCAATCCAGAAGTGTCCAGCGTACGGGATTCAGATCGCGTGTTGGGTTTGATGGCCAGCAAAAGCCGACGCGCCGAATTAGGCCAGGGCAAGATCGCCGAGCATTTGCTATTAACGCGTTATGCGCCGGATCGCGTCGAACGTGGGGAAATGCTCAGTGTTAAAGACGTTGAGGATATTCTTGGCTTGAAAGTGATTGGCGTGATCCCGGAATCACCGGATGTGTTACAGGCTTCGAACCAAGGTACGCCTGTTATCTTGGAAGAAGGTTCGGAAGCCGGCATGGCCTATGACGACGCGGTGCGCCGAATTTTGGGTGAAACCCGGCCGTATCGGTTTTTAGAGCCTAAGAAGAAAGGCTTTCTACAGCGTATTTTTGGAGGCTAGCAATGAGCCTATTTGACTTTTTCAAAGCCAAACCGAAAGGTACAGCCAGTTTGGCGCGTGAGCGCTTGACAATTCTGGTACACCAAGCGCGGTCTAGTCGCGACGCACCGGACTATTTGCCGGTTTTACGCAAAGAACTGCTGGAAGTGATTCGCAAATACGTCAACGTCGATAGCGATGCGGTCACAGTCAAAATGCAAAAAGACGGTAATCAAGACATCTTCGAACTATCAGTGACCCTGCCGGATAAGGCTTAGCATGGCCAGACATACTGCGGATGAGTTTCGCGCAGCGTTCAATCAAATTGAGCGCCACATTGAAGCGAAATACGCTATTCCTGTGGTTATCGCAGATGTTGCTGATCCATTTAGTGGCGATCTGGATGGCGCGGAAATCAAAGTTGACTATGACAATTCCGCAGAAGATGCGCTGTTTATCATCGCGCACTTGTTTGGCCACACGGTGCAGTGGAATTTGAGCGAGCGCGGCCGCACCATTGGCAATCAAACGCCGGATCCGAATCTTAGCCGCGAGCGCATGCTGGAGCTGTATCAATACGAATTAGACGCGGCACGCTACTCGCTCGCGTTGTTTCATGAGGCTGGCATAGTTAACTTCGATCAGTGGCTCAGTGATTATTTCCACTGCGATTGGTCGTATCTATCGCATTTCTATAAAACCGGTTTGAAAGGCGAATTTCGATCCTTCTGGCGCGAC
>JAYVAQ010000341.1:0-16829 GCA_043750875.1 Rhodanobacteraceae bacterium | reverse complement strand
GTCGCAATAATTTGGCTAATGTTCGCCGCACTCAGCTGATTTTGATTTTTGCCAGATTTGAAGACGCGGCTGGCATCGATAAACAGCACGTTTTTGTCTGCTTTTTGCTTTCTAAAGATCAGGATCGCGGCCGGAATGCCGGTGCCATAAAACAGTTTTTCCGGCAAGCCAATCACGCAATCTAGCAAATTCTCTTCAATCAATTTTTGCCGAATCACTCCCTCCGAGCTACCGCGAAACAGCACGCCATGCGGTGCGACGACTGCCATGCGGCCTGTCTTTGGTTTCATGGTTTCAATCATGTGCAAAATAAAAGCGTAGTCGCCCTTGGTTTTTGGCGGTGTGGCGCGCCGGAAGCGGCTGAATTTATCTTTTGCAGCGCCGTCATGGCCCCATTTGTCTAGCGAAAACGGTGGATTCGCGACGACGACATCAAAATGCTTGAGGCGGTCATCGCTATCCAGCAATTTCGGGTTGCCAATGGTGTCGCCCCATTCGATGCGGTGGTTGTCCTCACCATGCAGGAACATATTCATTTTTGCCAACGCCCACGTTGAACCGATGGATTCTTGGCCGTACAGCGCATATTTCTTCGAGCCGCCAAATTTCGCTTGCACCCATTGCCCGCACTTCATTAGCAGCGAACCGGAACCGCAGGTCGGATCGCAAGCCTCCTCGCCTTCTGCCATATCCATAATTTCGGCCATTAGCGTGGAAACTTCGGGCGGCGTGTAGAACTCGCCGGCTTTGCGCCCGGCATCTGAGGCAAAGTTTTTGATCAGAAATTCATAGGCGTTGCCGATCACGTCTAGGCCTGCGATGCGCGAGGGGCGCATATTGAGTTCGGGCTTATGGAAGTCTTCCAGTAGGTGGCGCAGCAATTCGTTCTTTTGCTTTTCCTCGCCCAGCTTATTCGAGTTAAAGCTAATGTCTTGGAACACGTCACGTAATTTGGCGATGTTGGCCTCTTCAATCGCATGCAGCGCCTTATCAATGCGCTCGCCATTGCCAGCCTCAAAGCGGCGGTCATACAGGCGATAAAAGCTGGCGGACTCCGGCAGTACAAAGCGCTCGCTTTTCATCATCTCAGTGATCAACGCTACGCTGTCAAATTGCTGCGCGTAGCTGTCCATGTGGTCTTGCCAAACATCGCTGAGGTATTTGAGGAACAGCAAGGTCAGTACGTAGTCTTTGTAAATGTCAGCGGACACCGTGCCGCGAAAGGTGTCGCAAGCGGCCCAAACGGCTTTGTTGACTTCGTCTTGGCTAATTTGTTCGTTCACTTGGATGACTCCTTGATGGGGCGGTGCAGGTCTAGTGCGATTGCTTGTAACTGGCGGTTTCGATTCGCGATCAACTGATTGAGCAAGTAGCGTTCTGCGCACGCCGCACGATCCAGCGCGCAAATGGTGTGTTGATCGGCCAGACTTGGCACGGCGATGCTTAAATTTTCTAAAGCTTCGCGTCGGATATTGAGAATGTCAGAGCCCGTGGCACTGCGCCCAAAATAGGTTTGCGCAGGTGACTGATTCATCTGCCAAGCCAAAAACGCGGGCGTAATCTTTGCATTGTTAACGCGAAGCACGAAAAAATGCGGCGAGCAAACGGCGCGTAGCGGGACGTGATCTAGCGCCAAAGCGAAATTGCGCGACCCGCGCGTTGAAAAAATCACGTCATCGGCTTGTAGAAAGTTGCCGTGTCTTAAAGAAGGCAGTTCTACACGCTTTAATGCAGCCCAGTCGATACTCACGTCGGGATTCGCATTACCCATTTGTAGCACCGCGACATCGCCCATCGGCAATGAGTCGACTGAACTGCGTAAAGGATAGCCCGCAGCAATCGTGGCGCAGTCCTTTAGCAGGTATTTGGAAATTGCAGTAGCTCGTCTCATGCTGAGAAGAGTATTCATCCGTGACTCCAGTGTCAAGAAATAAATGCATGAGCCGCGATACTGCATTGTTTGCCCTGCGGCCAAGTTACGGCTTTTAGTGCAAGATCGCGGAATTAAAGTGCTGGAGGCGATTCGATGAAGCTGCTCAAAATGATCGGAAATTTGGGCTATGGCTCGCGCCGGGACGTGCAAGCGATGTTCGAGAACGGCCGCATTTGCGATTTGTCCGGCAAGGTGTTGCATGCGAAAAGTAGCTGTGATCCGAATCAACTGCTGCTGGATGGTGTGCGCCTGGATCCGCCGCAAGGGGTGGTGTTGATGCTGCACAAACCCTGCGGCTACACCTGCTCCACGCGTGACCCGAATCAGGTGGTGTATGACTTACTACCGGCACGCTTTCGCCTGCGTAATCCGATTATCGCGCCAATCGGTCGGCTCGACCGACCGACCTCGGGGCTATTGTTGCTGACCGACGATGGCCAGTTGCAACATCGCATTACCGCACCGAAAACGCATTTGCCGAAAAGCTATATCGCCGAACTCGCGCAACCACTGCGCGGTGATGAAGCGGCCATCTTTGCCAGCGGCACGATTATGTTGGACGGCGAAGAAATGCCGCTGCGGTCCGCAAGCTTGATCCAGATCAGCGAAAGAGTAGCGCGCGTGATAATCACCGAAGGCCGCTATCACCAAGTGCGGCGCATGTTCGCCTGCGTGGGCAATCACGTCGAAACCTTGCATCGAGAAAAAATAGGGCAACTAGGCTTAGGCGATTTGGCAGAAGGGGCGTGGCGGGTTTTGACGGCGGATGAGTTGGCTTTGGTGTTTGCTTAGATATGCTTATCATTAACTACTCCACCGCGCCGAATCAGATTTCCCATTGACCACAATTACGCAACAACTCCCAGCTGCATTGCCTGTGGAAACATGGTTTGGCAGTCGATTTAGTGAACTCGACCCAGCACTTCAGGCACTGCATCGTCATGGTGGTGTTTTACGTGGGCTAGCCACCATCAAAGTTGGCAATGGTGTTGCAGGAATTGTAGGCGGCCGGTTAGCAAAAAAATTAGGCGTACACACGGGGCAAAATTTGCTGACGGTTACGATTCGCAATGCGGAGGATGGCCTGCATTGGAGTCGTAAGTTCAATGAATCGAAAGAAATTCACTCGCTTTTCAAACCACACGGAACGATAAATTCCGGCTATTGGACTGAAACTACTGGCATGCTGACATTAAAGCTAAACGTTTCCACGGAAAGTTCTGGCTGGCATTGGCATCAAATCAGCACTTGCATTTTTGGTTTGCGGATACCGAAGTGGCTGTGCCCGAAGGTCAGCGCTTACAAGCAAATTGTTGCGGGCGAATATCTGTTTTTTGTCGCAATCGCTTTCCCAATGATAGGCGAGGTTTTGCAATACACCGGACGGCTAAACTCCGCTTCGCTTGCTCCATAAAACTTTACGGCTACCGCCGCGATACCGAGGATCCAGTTTTTCAGCTGGTCTAGGTCTTGTTCGCGTCAACTTAATCTGTACGCTTCGACGATGAAAAATCTATTTTCCAATGAATTCCAAGCTGATCTAGCGCGGCTACATCCGTTGTTTGTTGCGGCCCAGCCCTTCCCGCATATCGTGGTCGAGAATTTTCTCAAGCCGGAGCTTTGTGCGCAGTTGCTGCACGATTTTCCCGCCTTTGAAAAACGCTACGCGCTCAATGAAATCGGCCAAGTGGGCGGCAAAGCAGTACGCACGGATATGCCCAGTATTTCGCCGAGCTATGCCGAGCTGGATGCATTTTTGCAAACTCGTGAATTCTTAGACGCTATTGAGCAACTAACCGGCATTCGCGATCTGCTTTATGACCCGGACTACATCGGCGGCGGCACGCATGAAAATGTGCATGGCCAAGCCCTAGATGCCCATGTAGATTTTAATGTTTTGCCTAAAAACGGCTGGCACCGGCGGCTTAATTTGATCGTCTATTTGAATCCAGAGTGGCAGTCAGCATGGGGTGGTTGCTTGTGCTTAGAAAGTGACCCGTGGGACGCAGAGCACGCTGATAAAGTGGAGATCGTGCCCAAATTTAATCGCTGCGCGATCTTTGAAACCAGTGAAATTTCCTGGCACGGCTTTCCTACAATCGATCTGCCTGAAGCAAAGCGCAGCATCACGCGTAAGTCCATCGCCATTTATTTGTATACCCGCACACGGCCAGTTGAGCAGATTGCGCCCGCGCATGGCACGGTGTATGTGCCACACGGCTTACCACGCGATTTGGCGCCTGGAGCACTACTGTCTGAGCTGCAGTTTTTAGAGTTACGTAAACGCTTCGCACAACTGAAAGGTCAGCTCAAATACTCGTATCGACGGGAACTGGAAATAAGCGCGCAGTTGAGCAATGCCAGTTTGGCGGTGCGGGAAGCACGCGCCGCAAGCGCAGTGCCACTGCAGGGCTTCGTCGTTTTAAGCGCACAAACCAGCGGCTACCTGCCAGACGGCTGGTGTGAGCAAGAATTTAGTTTTGTTTTTACTGCCGCGAGAGCAGGCAAAACGCTTAGTATTTCCTGCTGGGTACCGGACGCAATTGCGCTGCAGACGCTGCAAATCAGTATCGGTAGCTATCGTGGCACGCTGGAAATCCCCGGCGGACGCAGCTGCAAAATAGAGATTTCCCTGCCACTAAAGGCACAGCAAAGCGCAGAAGTGGTTATTTCGGCTGATAGCAGTTGGGTTCCGGCCAGCAGCGGCACATCAACAGATACGCGAGCATTGGCGTTTAAGTTGGTAACGGCGGTTTTTGAGTAGGTTGGGAGTTTTGGGCGATTCAGGCTGCGCGCAAACTTGACGTTGATTTGTCTACGGCGGTTTTGTCTACCCGAAACCATCGCAGCAGCGCGCCTAAAAACGATTGGGGCACTTCCGGCATCAACTCTACTAAAACCCCAAACAGCAAGACATCACCCGCACCCGTGCAGGGCGAAAAGCCGTAGCCAAACGACTGACCACACTGAAAACTCCAATCCGGCGCCGACACTAGGCGCGTGATTGGCGCGCGCTGGCAGGCAACGAGCGCAACGCGCATCAAAAAACTATAGCTCAAAGTATCCGGTAAACGGTTGGCACTCGGCGGGCAACCTGCGTGCCCACACCAAAGCGCCCCGGACTGATGTTGACTAAGCACGCCAGCGGCCACCACACGCACACTTGCAGGCAAGACCACTGATTCATCGGGACGCAAACGCAGTGCTGGTGTACGCAGAAAACTGTTGGAAAAAAGCTCAGGCTCTGGGCCACCTTGCGTGCGCAAAGCCTGTGCGTCTAGCCAATAAAGGCGCGTCGGTGTCAGCAAAATTTGGCGCGGACTGGCACTCAGTAGCTGCCGCCATACAGCCGCCGCCAGTGCCGGCAATGCGGGGCATTCTGCGCGTAAATGTCGGTCGTCCCGAAAGTAGTTAATCGCATCCGGAATTGCTGAAAGCTCGGCTCTAGCGTCGTGCACGGCGACACCGTGCAGTGTGGCCTGCGACGTTAGTTCTTCCTCCGCCGCCGTTGGCGATTGCAGCGCGTCGCGCGGCGGCATCAGCAATGCAACCACAGCGACACCGCGCTCGCCCAGTGCTTGCCAAGCACGCAGACGCAGATCGCGAATGTCGGCTGTATCGAAGCTATGTGCCAAAAAATGATCCAGCAAACTGTATTCCCAAACCGCACAATCGCCTGCCACAAAACTTAACTCACCCATCGGCATATGCTGCAACACGCGCAAATAACCCATGACTGAGCACTGATCGCCCACCGCTAAATTGACCAGCTGCCATCCTGCAGCTACTGCCAGCGCTTCCAAATGCTGGATGTAGCCGGGGCGCTCTATAGACACAGACGTGCCAAAAATCCAAAGGTGCGGCGGGCGCTGGGCGGTCATTTGTTCAGAAGTTAGTGATTGTGGCGCAATCTTAGCTGGCGCGCGCTCGGGATTTGGCCAAAATGACGCCCTTTTCTCAGCCCGCAAACACCCAGCGCTTTTTCGCCAAATAACTCAACGTTGCAACGAGCAAAATCGCCGCCGCTTTGCACGCGGTCGCATAGCTTGGCAGTAGCCAAAGCAAGGCACTAAAAACCAGCTGGTTAACGCCAATTACTCCGGCTGATACCGCAGCGAATGCGGCCAGTTCGGCGCGCGTGCTGTGACGTCCACGTTCGAACACGAACGCGATCGACAGCAAATAATTTACGCCAGTCGCTACCAATGTTGAAAGGAAGCTGGCGAGCATGACATTGAGGCCGGTGCGATGCAGGAGGTAAAACGTCGTGATTTCGCATACAGCACCTAAGCCGCCAGCAATCGCAAAAAGCAATATCTGCTGTTGCCTAGGGCTAAAATACCCGAGTAGAGCTTTCAACGCGCCCATAGGTTGTATTTCAAAATGCACCAAATGGCGGCAACGCCGTCTTTCCAACCGATTTTTTTGCCCTCGGCGTAGGTTCGGCCATAGTACGAAATGCCTACTTCAAAAATTCGCACGTCCACAACGCGCGAAATCTTGGCAGTAACCTCGGGTTCAAATCCAAATCTACACTCACGCAACTGCAGGGCTTGCAGCATGGGCGTGCGAAACATTTTGTAGCAGGTTTCCATGTCAGATAAGTTGAGATTGGTGAACGCATTACTGATAAATGTCAAAATGCCGTTGCCAATGGAATGCCAAAAAAACAAAATTCGGTGCGGCCGCCCACCCATAAAACGCGAGCCGTAAACTACGTCGGCGCGATCCGTCAGCAGCGGCTTCAGCAGTAAATTGAACTCGTTCGGGTCGTATTCCATATCGGCATCTTGGATGACGGTGTAATCCCCGGTGGCGCGCGCGATGCCGGTGTGCAACGCCGCACCTTTGCCGCGATTGACCGTGTGGCTCTCGATATCGAGCGGAAATTCTGGGTGCAGTGCTCGGTAGGCTTCTAACGCTTCTAGAGTGCCATCTTTGGAACAGTCATTAACCACAATGACCTGCTTGGTGACGCCTTCAATCAACTCGACGCTACGCACCAAGTCCAGCATGCGCGCAATTGTTCTTGCTTCGTTGTAGGCGGGAATTACGATGGATAATTTCATACGAGCTGAAGCTCAGGACGTGGTAAAAAACGGGCGCATGTTCGGGCAATCACTTGGACTATACAATTGAGAAACCGCAATTGTTTCTGGCTATTCATGCAATTTCTTAAATCTGATTCAGGCAAACATTTTCCAATGTGGAGTTGGGCGGGGTTTGCGCTGGTGCTTAGCCTGTTTCTGGCAGCCGCCTGTTACCGTCTTGATCGGCCCGGCATTTACGCGGACGAAGCACTGTTTGTCGGCGCGGCGTATCAAATGACGGGCGAGTGCGAGATTGACGCGCAAGTCGCCAAGTCGGTTAAGTGCGTGCCGCTGTATTTGCAGCCACCCTACTTGGGTGTGGCGAAAGCAGCCGTCTACGCACCGATTTTTGCGGCATTTGGCAGTGGCCCTTGGCCGTTGCGTTTGCCAATGATTTTGCTGACCACAGTAAGCCTTTTCGGACTATTTGTGTTTTTGCAACGGGAATGGGGTGCCGCACCCGCGTTGATAACTTTAACTCTATTGGCGCTGGATCCTATCTTTGTCTATCACATTCGCTTTGACTGGGGTCCGGCCGCGATCGCGTTGTTTTGCCGACTAGCCTTGGCCATATGCACAATAAAATGGCTGCAAAATGGCCAAATGTGGGCGTTGAAAGGTGCAGTCTTTTTCGCCTTGCTCGGTTTTTACGACAAACTAAATTTCATTTGGGTGCTGGGTGCGCTAGGTCTGGCGGTTTTGGTATGTGCGCCCCGGCTGTTGCTGCAACGCATTGCCGCGCGTGAAGCGCGCACGCCGCTGATGCTCGCGCTGATCGGCTTTTCGTTGATGATTTTCCTATTAGTACTGCCTGCGATGCGTTTGCCATTGCCTAGCACGGCCCAGCCATTGATTTGGCAGCAACAATGGCAGAGCTTTTGGGGCCAGTACGCACAGGCTTTTTCGGGCGGCAGCCTGCTGCCTTGGATTTTCAAAATGCCATTTAGCGCGCATCCGCTGCCAGGGTATTTGATTTGTTTTCAAGCGATTTGTGCCCTGACACTGAGCTGGCAGATGAAGCCACATGGGTCAAGCGAGTCAATATCTGAAACTAAAAGTCGAATGCTGATAGCGATGTATCGTGGCCTAAGCGTTTATTTGTTTAGCATGATGCTGCTGATGATGGCGACCAAACAATTTAGCGGAAGCCACCATTTAATTATGCTTTGGCCAGCGCCGCATCTGCATTTGTTGCTAAGCGTCTATATTTTGCTCACTCGATTGTGGCCAACATCATGGGCGCTGGCGCCTAATGGCTCGGCCAATGTTGCACTTGCTCTGGTTGTTGCTGCACATTGCGCTGCGTTTTTGCCGATCCACATCGCGCTGATCAAAGGTTGGCAGGATCAGTACAGTTATCGCGGCGTGATGGACCCTGCGGTCTATAAATTAGCGGCGTTTTTATCGACGCGCGACGAGTTGCTGATTGCACCTACTGATTGGGGCCTAAATGAAAATTTAATCAGTATGGTTGCAAAGCCGCAACGGGCGCGCCTGCGGCGCTGGAATGCTTTTTTCAGTGAGCCTTACAGTAAAAACATCGAGCGCAACGAATGGATTTACCAGCAATTTGTTGCGTCTGGCCCAAGCCTCTACATCGCGTTTCAACCCGACGAGGTGATGATGGCGGGCTCGCGCGCGAACTTGGCGACGTTTTTTGCTGCCTGGCCTGGCTGCGCGACTTTGATTTTTGAAAATCCGGCGCTGGACGGGCGGCCGCTGCATCAGGTGTGGCGCTTCGATCCGAACGCACGATGCGCGGCACCCAAGCTGTAGTTACGCGGTTTCTTTGATACGAATACCGACGTTCCGCCACAAGGCGGCAATTAGTCTCGGCTTGATCGCAACGTGACCTAATACCCCGCCGCTTGGCCATCTTTGCGCGATTCACTTGCGCCTGTGTAAACGCCGGTTTTTGCATCGCGCATGATCGCTTGGTAGCCGCCGTAGGGGCCATCTGCAAACTGGATACGATGGCCTTTGCGCATCAGCGCGCGGATCACTGAATAGGGAAATGCCGATTCCAAGTTCAAAACACCGCCGTCGCTCATCTCGATGTTTTGCCCGGCAGGTTCGGTTGAGCCATCGTGCTGAATGCGGGGTGCGTCGCCGGCTTCTTGTAGGTTCATGTCAAAATCGATTAGGTTCATTACAATCTGCGCATGCCCTTGTGGCTGCATTGCCCCACCCATAACGCCAAAACTGACCCAGGGTGCGCCGTCTTTAGTAATAAAGGCTGGAATAATCGTGTGGAATGGGCGCTTATTCGGTGCATAGCTGTTGGCGTGCCCGGCTTTGAGTACAAACTGTTCGCCCCGATCTTGCAAAATAAAGCCTAGGCCACGGCCGTCCAAATAGGGTGCCATGCCCGAGCCCATGCCTCGGTAGTTCGATTGAATCAAGCTGACGCGATTGCCATCGCGGTCAGCGGTGGTCAGATAGATGGTGTCACCTTCGTTGAGCACGTGTGGCTCAATGTTGCCAGCTGCGACCGACAGCGCGGCTTTTTCTGGGTTGATCAGCGCCGTTCGGGTAGCGGTATATTCCGCGCTTAATAGCGTTGAGATCGGCGTTTTTGCGAAATCTGGGTCGGCATAGAATTTTGCGCGGTCACTAAAGGCAAGTTTTTTCGCTTCCACAAACGTATGAACGTATTCGGTGCTGCCAAAGCCCATTTTGCGCACATCAAAGCGCTCCATGACCTCCAAAATTTGCAGTGCTGCTAAGCCTTGGCCGTTCGGCGGCAGTTCCCAGACATCGTAGCCACGATAGTTGCTGCTGATCGGTTCTACCCATTCACCTTTGTGGCGCGCAAGGTCAGATGCGCTCAAAAAGCCGCCATGCGCGGCCATGTAGCGCCCAATAAGTTTGGCGATATCACCCTTGTAAAACGCATCACGGCCACCGGTTGCGAGTGCGCTGTAGGTATCGGCCAAGTTTGGATTGGTCCACAACTGGCCCTTGTTTGGGCCCGCGCCGTCTTTAGTGAATTGCTCGGAAAAGCCCGGATAGGCCTGCAAACGCGGCACGGATAAGCGCCAGTAGTGGCTTATCACGTCACTAACCGGGAATCCTTCACGTGCGTAGCGAATGCTTGGTGCAAGAATTTGCGCCATCGGCAATTTGCCAAAGCGACCATGCAAGGCAAACCAGCCATCCACCGCACCCGGCACCGTTACCGGCAGTGGCCCGAAGCCAGGGATTTCCTCGAGTTTTCGCCGCTTAAATTCGGCCAAGGTCAAGCTTGCAGGGGAGCGGCCGGAACCGTTGTAGCCATAGAGTTTGTTCGTTTTTGCGTCCCAAACAATGGCAAATAAGTCGCCACCCACGCCCGAGCCGGTAGGCTCCATTAAGCCAAGCGCTGCATTCGCCGCGATCGCTGCGTCAACTGCATTGCCACCCGCCTTCATGACGTCTAGCGCGATCTGCGTTGCCAAGGGCTGACTTGTAGCCGCCATCGCGTGCGGCGCAAAAACTTCCGAGCGCGTGGCAAAACTGGCGTCAGTTAAGCGATCTGAGGCAAACGCATCTAGAGTGATCGCGCCTAGGGCAAGCAAAGCTGCAAACGTAGGTGTAGTGATGCTGGGCATGCTCATGGACAAGTCTCATTTGGGACGACAATGAGCATGCCGCAAGCCACGTGCCAGAGCAATGTGATTGCCGATACTTGTTTGCCGTGCCGCTGTCGCGAGACTTTGAAGAAGGAATTTCCAGTTTTGCGTTAGTTAACGAACTAACTGCGATCTTAGCCACTCATTGCTCGGCTCGCCGGATTGGCGAGACGCATGCGTTTTATTCGTCACTTACTTTTAAGAGGTTTGCTATGACTCGATTTGCCCTAATTTCTGCAGCGCTGCTGTTTGCCAGCGTGGCAATCGCCTCGCCCGACAAAGAACTCAAGCGCGCGCGCACGGCAACCACGGTGCTGAAAACCATACTCAATACTCCAGATTCGCGCATTCCGGATCAACTATTGCACGATGCCCAGGCCATTGCCGTGTTTCCAGATGTAGTCAAAGCGGGTCTAGTCTTTGGTGGCCGACATGGGCGCGGTTTGGTTAGCGTGCGCACAGCGGATGGCACCTGGTCTAACCCAAGCTTTATTCGTATTACCGGCGGTAGCGTGGGTTGGCAGGTGGGCGTGCAGTCTGCCGATGTGGTGTTGGTATTTCGCACCGAACAAGGTGTGGCAAATTTAGTCAATGGAAAATTCACGCTGGGTGCGGATGCGTCTGTGGCCGCCGGCCCCGTTGGGCGCCAAGCGCAGGCGGGCACCGACGAAGAGTTGAAGGCTGAGATCTTCAGCTATTCACGCGCCAGGGGTTTGTTCGCGGGCGTAGCGATTGATGGCTCGGTGCTGAGCATTGATCACGGTGCGAATCGCGACGTTTATGGCGCTGCCATTACGCCGCGCATGTTATTCGAAAATCGTTTGAATGCACCCGCACCGGGTGAAATCGTCGGGTTTCGCGACCAGCTCGAAGAACAGACCAACTAGTTTCGTTCCGGCTTCGCAATTTATCCGCCTATGGCGGATTGCTGCGCTAGCGTTACTTTTTAGGCGTGCGTTAAGTCGCGTCAATCAGATTGATGCGGTTGCGCTGCTCAAGCATTAACACTAAACCTGCGAAGACATCGAAATCGCGGGTTTCCATATCGCTAAATTCGACGCCAAAGCGATCGCCATGCACATGCGCTATGGTGGCGCGCGCGATCACATGGGGCACGCCCTGCAAGCTGAGTTCGACCTCTATTGCTGCGCCGGTTTTCAGTGCCAGCATTTGCAAATCGTCGGCGTTAGCGATACTCAACAGCGCGCCGTTAAGCGAAATATCAAAAATTGAGGACAGGAATTCTGCCGTTTCGGAGCCGGGAAATCGCACAGCCACCGGGCCATGGATAGGAAATCGGGGTGCGAGTCGGCGTTCGGAGGCAATGCTAGTCATGCCTCGATTATTCGCGATGCAGGCCAGAATGCAAACAATTTCGAACGTGCCGCACCCTAAAAAGTGCGACGCGCAAATCAAAACTGGCGTTTAACGGGTTGCAAACACCCTATAAAGTAGTGGCCGCTGCGCAATCAGCAACGGCCTCAGTTAAATAAATTACTTGGCTTCTAGCGGCGGAATACGCAGCATTTGACCTGGATAAATTTTGTCTGGGTGGCTCAGCATAGGCTTGTTGGCTTCAAAAATAAGCGGGTATTTTGCCGCATTGCCGTAAAATTCTTTCGCGATTTTACCAAGCGTGTCGCCTTTGACGACGGTGTAGCTTTTCGACGTCCATTCGGCTTCTTTGGCCAATTCTTCTTTGGTCGGCAGTGCTTCAGAAGGTGGGCCATTCGCGATTACAGGGGCGCCTACACGCTCAGCGACGACGGGTGTGGCAGCTACCACGGCGGGCCTTGCAGGCGGCGCACCAACAACGATGCGGTCTGCCACTTTATCCACACCTTCGACGTTGCCAACTGCCAAAACTACTTTTTCCTTGGTGGGCTTATCGTCAACCCAACCGGATACCACCATCGTTTCACCTTCCAACCAATAGTGCAGGTGCTTCATCGGCAAACCGACCGAGCCTACGTGTTTGGCGATAATCTCGGAAAGATTCGGGATTTCTGACGGCTTTTTGCCGCCTAACAGTTTTGCGCCTGCAGAGGCGATAAAGCTAAATAGACCCATGATCGTAGTACTCCAAAAAATAGAGAAGCCGCGTTTTTTCGCGCGGATCGACACAATACCGAATTTTTTGTTCAAACTCCGCCGCTATTGCAAACAAGCGCTGCGACTTATGACTGATTTAACTTCTGTAGTGAAAGCTAATCCTGAGCCCAAACCAGCGGCCTCGCATCGCCTCGTCATTGTCGCGTCCAGCTTAGGCACAGTATTTGAGTGGTATGACTTTTTTATCTATGGCACCTTGGCCGCCCTGTTAGGCGGGCTATTTTTCCCCTCCGATAATCCCACCGCAGCACTCTTGGCATCGCTTGCGGCTTTTGGCGCTGGCTTTGGCGTGCGCCCGCTTGGCGCGGTGATCTTTGGGGTGCTGGGCGACAAAGTCGGGCGTAAGTACACGTTTTTAGCGACTTTAGTGCTGATGGGGCTTTCCACTGCCGCGATTGGCTTATTACCAACGTATGCACAAGCTGGAATCTGGGCGCCGGTATTGCTGGTTAGTTTGCGGCTACTGCAGGGCTTGGCGCTGGGCGGCGAATACGGCGGCGCGGCGATTTATGTCGCCGAGCACGCGCCGGTGGGCAAGCGTGGCCTCTACACCAGCTGGATCCAGGCCTCAGTCGTCGGTGGTTTCGTGTTGAGCCTAATCGTGGTGCTGCTGTGTCGCCTAAGCATGGACAAGGCCGCGTTTGAATCGTGGGGCTGGCGCCTGCCGTTTTTGCTATCCATCGTCATGCTGGCGATTTCTTTGTACGTGCGCCTAAAACTGTCGGAAAGCCCGGTATTTCAGGCGCTGAAAGCGAAAGGTGAAACCGCGCGTTCACCGCTGCGTGAAGCGTTTGCAAGCTGGCCGCAAACCCGCACGATTTTAGCGGCGATGATTGGCATTGCCGCAGGTTTCACCGTGATCTGGTACACCGCGCAATTTTCAACGCTCACGTTTTTAAAGCAAGTTTCACTTGTCGATGACGTTACCGCGACCCTAGTGAACGGCATCGCCGTGGTGTGCGCCATGCCGTTTTTCATTCTGTTTGGCGCCCTCAGCGACCGCGTTGGCCGCAAAAAAGTCATGCTCACGGGCTACGTGCTAACTTTAATTTTTATGTTTGCGCTATTCAAGCAAATTGGAGTGGCCGCCAATCCAGAGCTGAGTGTTGCGATGACGAATGCACCAGTGCGCATCGAGGGGCAAAACTGCGAGTTCGATGTTTTTGCCAAAAAGCAAAGCACCCCGTGCGCCCTAGCGTTGGCATTTCTGACCACGCGCGGTATTGCTTACAGCAAAGAAAGTGCCAACGCCAGCAGCAGCACAGCACCGGTGTTGCTGCACGTCGGCGGGCAAACGCTGGCGGGGTTTGACCCAATCACGTATAGCAAAGCTTTAACCGATGCGGGTTATCCAGAAGCCTCTGATCCGGCAAGTCGCAACCTAGTCATTGCCGCGTTGTGCATTTTCACGATGTGCGTGCTCTCCGCAATGACCTACGCGCCTGTTGCCGCCTTTATGGTCGAACTTTTTCCCACCCGCGTGCGCTACACCAGCATGAGCGTGCCGTATCACATTGGCACCGGCTATTTTGGCGGCTTTTTACCGTTCGTGAGTCAATACATGGTGGTCAAAAGCGGCGACCCGTTTGCGGGGTTGTACTACACATTGAGCGTCGTTGCGCTGGCGCTAGTGATCTGTGCGTTATTTTTGCCGGAGACTTATAAGCGCGAGGTGCTTTGAACGGTCAAGTTGTTCATTGGCGCTGGGCTAGTTCGGGGCGTGACAGTCTGGGCAAAAAGTGCGTATTTGTCCGTTGAATTCGTGGTTGGCGGGGCTGGGTTTATGAGTTTCCCACCAATCTTGCGTGATCACTTGCCACGCTAAATTCACCACATCATGCCTACTTCGAAACAACATAACGTCGCGCCTGGATCAAGCGCGCGGCGTTGGCTGGGAATTCAGCCTGCATTGCTGCCTGCGCTTCGGCACTGCGCGCGCGATTTTCGGGCGTTTGCGCGGCGCGCCAGGCACATCCGGCAGCCACGGCATTGGCGTAAAGCCGTTGCGGATCGTCGCTGCTGGCATTGGCCTGCATCAGCGTAACGGCCTCCTCTGCATCGGCGCAGGCGACGATGTTTTGCGCCAAATTCACTTCTACCTGTTCGATCAAAACCCGCGCGAGGTGCGTCGGCTTTGGTGCCGCGTGACATCTCATCAATCGCGCGGGTGATATCACCTTGGGACATCTGGTTGATGCCGCGCGTCATATGATAGTCGGCCGCCAATTCCGACGCGCTGGCGAGCTTCGCCAGCAGCAGGGCGGCGGCGTCCAAGTTTTTCTCAGCACCTTTTAAGTCATCCAGATTGCGCTGAGTACGCGCGAGCAGTGTTAAAGCGCGCACGCGCTTTTCTGTCGCAGCAGGCAAGCGGGTGCTCTGCACGTCGAGCGCGCGCCTGAGCCGCTGCGCTGTGCGCCGGTCGATATCATCGCCACCCATCTGCTGCTGGCTAACTAAGGCTCGGACGAGTCGGCTCCTGGTCAAGAATCGCCCGCTCATACGCGGCTGGCGTCGAGTTTTTTACTTGATACGGTCGGCGTCCAGTCAATAGTTCGTACAGCAACAATCCCAGCGCATAGACATCGACCGAGGTGGTCATCACCTCACCACGGATTTGTTCTGGCGCCGCATACTCGGGCGTGAAAACGCGATTCAAACTGGCCTGATTCGCGCCGTTGTCGATCAGCCGAGCAATGCCAAAATCCAGCAGCTTGACCTTGCCGTCGTGCGTGACCAGTAGATTCGATGGTTTCAGATCGCGGTGCACAACCAGATGCGTATGCGCATGGCTGACTGCGGAACAGACGGTCAGAAACAGCCGCAGGCGCGCGCCAATGTCGAGCACATGATTGTCGCAGTAGTCACGCAAATCGACGCCATCAACCAACTCCAGCGCCAGCCAAGGTTTGCCATCGGCAGTTACGCCGCCATCAATCAAGTGCGCAATATTCGGGTGGCTTAGGTCGGCTAAGATTTGGCGCTCGGCGCGAAAGCGCACCAACTGGTCCGCCGCATCCCAGCCCGCGCGGATCAACTTGATCGCCACACTCTGCTCGAACTGTCCATCAATGCGTTTGGCGAGCCAGACCGTGCCCATACCGCCACTGCCAATTTCACGGACAAGTTGAAACGATCCGACGATCAGGCCCGCCAGACGCGTTTGTTCGCTGGTCGCTTCCGCATGCGCTATATCCGCGGCCATATCGGCAACCATATCAGGTGCCTGCGCATCAACTGCCGTGCGGATCATGTCTTTGCTATCGGCGCGCAGCATTCCAAGCACCTCTGTGCGCAATCTTGGATCGGTGACGCCGTGTTGATCGAGTGCTGCGTCCCACGCGTCCGCCGGCAAATCGGCGATGGCATCGAACAGTTCGCGCACCGTGGTGAGCGCGGCCTTATCTGTTCATCTTCGGCGCGCCATCTACCGGGGGATGGTCATTAGCAGGCGGGAAACCATGGCCCTGATGCGAGTGCCCACGCACAGTGTTGGGCTTGCCACGGTAACAACCCGGCCCGTAAGGGAATTCGTTGTTAACGTGATAGTGGTACATTTCTTTCACCGCGCCATCCCAGTTGATTTTTCCCATATGGCCGTGGCATTCGTCCAGATCGTTGTTGCTCAACAACTTGCCCTTGTCACCACGCGGCCCGTACACGCCGAAGCCATCCATGGCATAGCCAAACAGTGGCGAGTGGGCGTCGCTACTACCCTGGTTGGGAATACACTTCCAGGAATAGCCGTGGTAATGATATTGCTTATTGTAAGGGTGGCCCCAGCACTGATCGACTGGCAAGCCGGCAATCGGATCGAGCCAAACGTCGGAATACGCGATATTGGCATGCCAAGGCGCGTCCGTCTGGGTGACCACGCCCGTGACTAGCCCATTGATGCAGTAGGGCTTGTCCGCAACGACCGGATTTGCGGGCACGGTGATGTCCAGATCATACTGCTCCACCGGAATCTCGGCTGCGCTGCTGTAAGGTGGGGCCGGGGCTTTGGAATAATACTCGTAAGCCACGGTGCCTTTTTGCACCGGGAAAATGCCGGTCGGGTGGTTGGGAATGCCATTGCCCTTGAAA
>JAYVAQ010000340.1:0-2478 GCA_043750875.1 Rhodanobacteraceae bacterium | reverse complement strand
GCGCAACAGGTAGTCCACCGCGTTCGCCGCGCCCGAGTTGCTGCTCATCTTTGTGCGAAGCTCGGTCAGCCACTCAAAAAGCGATTCAATTTTTGGCTTGGCATGCTCCGCACGGTAGTTCTGACGTGCAGAGGCATCAAAGTCTTTTGCTTCACGTTCTAGCTCATAAATCGCCGCAATTCGGCGCAGCGCTTCCGCCGCCATCATGCTTTTGTTCGCGGCATGCAGCTCAAAAAACTTGCGCCGCGCATGCGCCCAACATGCCAGTTCGCGCATCGGCGTGGTTTTGAATAGATCTTTGTAACCGGCAAAATCATCCACGACTAACGCGCCGGTGTAGCCTTGCAAAAAGCGCCGTGCGTTCGCGCCACTGCGACTGGTCGCAAACTCAAAAATCACGATGGGCGATGCGTCAATCTCGCCGCTTCGATAAGCAAAAAGATACGCACGTTTGGTTTTTCCACTACCAGGGTCAAGCATCTGAACGGGGATTTCATCGACATGAATCACGCGCGATTCAAACAGCAGAATTTGCGCGCGATTGACGATCGGTTTGAGCCCAACGCCGCAGCGCCCTACCCATTCTGACATGGATGAAATTGCCAATTCGACGCCACTACGCAGGCCGATCTCTCGTTGGCGGTAGAGCGGCAAGTGATCGACATATTTGCTGACCAAAATATGCGCTAACAAACCCGGCGCGGGAATGCCGCCGTCGATAATTTCTGGCAGCGTCGGCGTGGTGAACGCGATTTCGCATTTGCGGCAGCCGAGCACCGGGCGAATGGTTTTCAATACGACGTATTCGGCGGGTTTAATATCTAATTTCTCGCTGAATTCTTCGCCAATTTCATGTAGTTCGCCACCGCATTTTGCGCAGGTGCACGACGCTGCAGGCAGATGGCAAATTACGCGCGGCAAATGCTCAGGAAGCGGCTTTCGAACGGGCTTTGCGCGCGCAACGGATGGCTTTGTAGTAGCCGCTGTGTGGGCGTCTATCTGCGCTTCAATGGCCGCAATATCCGCTGCCACTGCCTCGTCAAACAATTGCTGCTGCGCAGGGTCAAAACGTTCTGTGCTGCGGCCAAATTTGAGACGGCGCAATGTCTCCAGCTGCACTTTTAGCAACGCTAATTCGCCTTTGCTTTGCGTCAGCTCAGCATGGCTTTGCGTCAGCTCAAGTTCACGCGCATTCAAGGCTTTCTTGAGTGCCAGAATCTCTTCATCGTGACGCGCAATTAAACCCAACCTCTCTAACCGCCATTGACGTGAATCGTCGGCGTCGTGGGTCTCTTCTAGCGACTCAGATGGCTGTAAATTCATGCCAAAAGTGTCGCTGGTTGCAGCCCAAATAGCCAATAAAAAAGCCCGAACTGGCGGGCTTTTTGCAGGCAGTTAGTCGCCTTACTACCCTGTCAAAAAGACACTCAAAGAAAACGCGGAATATCTTGCACGCGCGCCGACAATCGTTGCCAATCCACCCCCGCAATCAACCACTCAAACTGCGCCAGACTTAAACTAAATACGCGCGCATCCGCGCGTGGCCAAACAAACGGTCCTTCGTGCAATCGTCGCACGCACAGCCACACACCGTGCACGTCTACACACACGATCTTCAAGCGCGTTCCCGAACGATTGCGAAACACGTAAGCGCCGCCATCGAACCCATCCCGACCCAATTGGGTCTGCACCAACACCAGCAATCGATCCATGCCGCAGCGTAAATCCACCGGCGTAAGTGCCAGCCACCAGCCAATCGGACGAACCATTAGCGCAAACCGCGTAACAGTGCCGCCAGCCAAGCGGCATCGACGTTCCTGCCAGCGCGCAGGCAAATCCCGCCGCCAATCTCGATCTTGACCTCGCCGACCGAAACCGGCACCGCGTTGACACAGATTGGAATTAGCCGCTGCTCAATCGTGCCGGCTTCGCTCGCCAATTGCTGGCGCCAATAGTCCAATGTCGCCACTTTAAATCCATGCCGCGCGCACCACACCCCGCGTTGCAACCCACTGCGATCAAACGCCAACACGCGATCACGCCATAAAACCCGCTTCGCCGACTCCGTCATTACAAAATCTCCTCAACTCAAAGGAAATAGTGTTTTGCACATTCAATCAAATAGGTACCGTGGGTAGGGGCGGATGCTTACTGTTTTTCTGCTTCGTCGTAAACCCAGCTGGAGATAAAGCCTGGGTCGTCATTGCCGATCCAGTTTTGCACTTTGGCGGCTGGCAGCTCGACTGCGCAGAAAAAAGCCAGCACGAATGTGAATGCGTTCAGCAATTGCGTGCGCCTTGCGCTATTGATCATTGATTGTTTGAGTTGATCAAACATTTATCATCTGTGATTTTCAAGTTCGACTACAAATATTTTGTTTAATTTAGCATTCATAGAAAGTTGTTATTCTGGCATTTAATATATAACAGGCAAATTCATCACTAATTAAATATTATACTTAATTTTTTAATTTATTTT
>JAYVAQ010000339.1:0-3292 GCA_043750875.1 Rhodanobacteraceae bacterium | reverse complement strand
TACGCAGTTTTCCCCACATGTTTTTCATGGACCGAAGAATCAATGTCGACAGTCAATCAATTGGTGCGCCAATCGCGTAGCCCAAAGACCTATAAAAGCACATCACCGGCGTTAGAAAATTGCCCGCAGCGTCGTGGTGTATGTACTCGTGTCTATACGACAACGCCAAAGAAGCCGAATTCTGCGCTGCGCAAGGTCTGCAAAGTGCGTTTGACCAATGGATTCGAAGTCATTAGCTACATCGGTGGCGAAGGTCACAACTTGCAAGAACACTCCGTGGTGCTTATTCGCGGTGGTCGCGTAAAAGATCTTCCAGGCGTGCGCTATCACACTGTGCGCGGTGCGCTTGATGCGCAAGGCGTTTCTAAGCGTCGTCAGAGTCGCTCCAAGTACGGCGCAAAGCGTCCGAAGCCTGGTGCAGTTGCAGCGGCGCCGAAGAAGAAATAACCAACACGATTGACCGGGTTGCGCGCCGCGTGGCGTGCTCCTAGTCGGGCGGCTACAAGCGCTTAAGCTCCGCGAGTGTTTTGCAGCCAAAAACAATAGAATTCAAGGAAATATCAAATGAGTCGCAAGGGTCAAACCCCGGTTCGCCTAACGTTGGCGGATCCTAAGTTCCACAACGTTATGGTCGCGCGTTTTGTCAATATGTTGATGAAATCTGGCAAAAAATCCACCGCTGAGTCGATTTTGTACAGCGCAATCGAAGCGATTGGTATCAAAAATCCAAATGCCATTGAACAAGTGGAAAAAGCGCTTACTAACGTCGCGCCAGCCGTAGAAGTTAAATCGCGTCGTGTCGGCGGTTCTACCTATCAGGTTCCTGTTGAAGTTCGACCAGCGCGTCGTCAAACGCTTGCGATGCGTTGGGTAATTGAATCGGCGCGTAAACGCGGTGAAAAATCGATGCCTCTGAAGCTTGCTGCCGAGTTAAGTGAAGCCGCTGAAAATCGCGGTGCTGCGGTCAAGAAGCGTGAAGAAACGCATCGCATGGCAGAAGCCAACAAGGCGTTTGCGCACTATCGTTGGTAGTCAATTGCGGTTTGCTTTGATTTGTTAAAAACAACTAAATAATAGTTGTTTTCGCGCCGCGAAACGTACCGTACAGGTTGTAATTAGCAGTTCTCATTAGCGCAACAAGCGGCGACGCCGACTTTTTTGGTGTGCTGAAACGAAGTTATTTTAATAGTTAAGGATAGATTGTGGCACGCGAAACTCCCATCGAGCGTTATCGAAACATTGGCATTATGGCGCACATTGACGCCGGTAAAACGACAACGACTGAACGTATTTTGTTCTACACCGGTGTGAACCACAAAATCGGCGAAGTGCACGCGGGTGCAGCGACGATGGATTGGATGGAGCAAGAACAAGAGCGTGGTATTACCATTACCTCCGCCGCTACGACCTGTTTTTGGCGTGGTATGGATACCACCATGCCGCAACACCGCTTCAATATCATCGATACCCCAGGGCACGTAGACTTTACCATTGAAGTCGAGCGTAGCTTGCGCGTGCTTGATGGCGCGGTGTTCGTGCTTTGTGCGGTCGGAGGCGTGCAGCCGCAATCTGAAACCGTTTGGCGCCAAGCCAACAAGTACGGTGTGCCGCGCGTTGCTTTCGTCAATAAAATGGATCGCGCTGGCGCGAACTTTGACAAAGTCGTTGAGCAGTTGAAAACGCGTTTGGGTGCGCGGCCTGTGCCGATGCAAGTTCCAATTGGCGCGGAAGATGCGTTCGAAGGTGTGGTCGACCTATTGAAAATGAAGCAAATTGTTTGGGACGTCAAATCCCAGGGCATGCAATTTGTGTACGCCGAAATTCCGGAAAGTTTGCAGGCGAAAGCTGCCAAGGCGCGTGAGTTCATGGTTGAGTCCGCCGCTGAAGGCGAAGACGAACTAATGAACAAATACCTGGAAGACGGCGAGTTGACCGAAGAAGAAATTCTGCGTGGTTTGCGTAAAGGTACGATTGCCGCAAAAATTATTCCGGTGTATTGCGGCTCGGCATTCAAGAACAAAGGCGTGCAAGCGATGCTTGATGGCGTCGTGCATTTGTTGCCTTCGCCAATTGACCGCCCAGACGTTCGCGGTATTTTGGAAGATGAAACCGAAGCGTTCCGTAAGCCCGGCGACAAAGAGCCGTTTTCGGCGCTTGCGTTCAAAATTGCGACTGATCCATTTGTTGGAACGCTCACGTTCTTCCGCGTGTACTCGGGCACCTTGAACAAGGGCGACTTCCTTTACAACCCGATCAAAGATCGCAAAGAGCGCATTGGTCGCTTAGTTCAGATGCATGCCAATGACCGCAAGGAAATTGACGAAGTGTGCGCAGGTGACATCGCGGCCGCTGTCGGCTTGAAAGATGTGACCACGGGCGAAACGCTGTGTGATCTGAATAACATCATTACGCTTGAGCGCATGGTATTCCCTGAGCCCGTAATCGCGATGGCGATTGAGCCTAAGACCAAGGTCGATCAGGAAAAGATGGGCATCGCGTTGGGCCGGTTGGCGCAAGAAGATCCTTCTTTCCGCGTGCGTTCTGATGAAGAATCTGGCCAGACCATCATCGCCGGCATGGGCGAGTTGCACTTGGAAATTATCGTTGATCGCATGAAGCGCGAATTCAACGTGGAAGCCAATGTCGGCAAGCCGCAGGTTGCCTATCGCGAAACGATTCGTACAGCGGTGCGCCAAGACAGCAAGTTCGTGCGTCAGTCGGGTGGTCGCGGTCAATATGGTCACGTGGTGTTGGAAATTGAACCGTTAGAGCGTGGTTCCGGCTTTATTTTCGAGAACAAGATTGTTGGCGGTGTGGTGCCTAAGGAATATATTCCTGCGGTTGAGAAAGGCTTGCGCGAAACTATTGGTACCGGCGTTTATGCAGGATTTCCCGTTGTGGATGTAAAAGTTTCGTTGGTTGACGGTTCCTACCATGATGTCGACTCAAACGAAATGGCATTCAAAATGGCCGCATCCATGGGCTTCAAAGACGGCACCAAGAAAGCTAACCCAGTGCTGCTTGAGCCCATTATGAAGGTCGAAGTCGTTTCCCCTGAAGACTATATTGGTGACGTGATGGGCGACATTAGCCGACGTCGCGGTTTACTGCAGGGTTCTGACGAAAGCGCATCTGGAAAGGTCATTAATTCGTTGGTGCCATTGGGTGAAATGTTTGGATACGCCACCAGCCTTCGCTCGATGAGTCAAGGTCGCGCAACGTTCACGATGGAGTTCGATCACTATGCTGAGGCGCCCACGAATGTCGCCGAGCAAGTAATCAAGAAGTCCAA
>JAYVAQ010000338.1:0-13509 GCA_043750875.1 Rhodanobacteraceae bacterium | reverse complement strand
GTGCTCGATCCCGCTGCTCAGGGGTCACTAGGGATGAAAAAGGTTTTTGTCAGCTACGCGCACGAGAATGATTTGTTGCGCGCGCAAGTGCTGGATTTAGTCAAGTATTTGCGCGGTCATCATTGTCAAGTGCAGTGCGATCAAGATTTTCCGAATCGCCCGCCGCCAGAAGGCTGGCGAATTTGGATGCATAGCGGTATTGCGGCTGCAGAAGTAGTGTTAGTGGTCTGCACACCGCTTTACGCTAAGCGATTCGAGAATCTTGAATTTGATAGTACCGGTCGCGGCGTACGCTTCGAGGGCGCCATTATTTCGCAAGTGCTGTACGACGAAGGCGTGCGCAACAACCGCAAATATTTCCCAGTACAGCCTGACGGCGGGCCAATTGATGATGTGCCGACGATTCTTCGGCCATGGTTGCATAGCCATTATTTTCCATCCGGGAATGTGCGGATTCTTGGCTTGGTAGAGGGGAATCCTGATGTCCAAGCTAATTCCATTGATTCCAGGCCAGGCACCCGAACCGTATCCTCACGTGAAATCGCCGAGCGGCTCTGTGCGCGCTTGAAATCCACGCAAGAACTTCCGGAATTTCGTGGCAAATGGTTCGCGGCGCTGATTGACCAGCTCAAACTGGCATTGCCGCCCAAAGCGTCGATTCAAGAGCGCAGGAACAAAGTGGTGGAGTATTTTTCGCGCATCCCTTGGAGGATGTGCAATCCTTGTTTTTTGCCATTGAGGAGTGCGCAAAAGATCACTGCGATGGCGCCGAGCCTTGGGTGTCGGCGCTGTTGTTGCTGGCCGCAGTTCGCAGCATTGATTTGCAAAGCATCGTACTGTCGCGGGCGACAGAAGCACGCGCGCCGGATGCGCAAGTCGGGCGCTTGCAGTCGTTTGGCGAACTACTTGCTGCGGTTGCCATCGCAGCATTGGGCGATATGGATATACGCATCACTGATCGACCCACGGCGAAAGCGATCAAGGTTATCAATACCGGCGGCGATGCCGCTGATCTGATTTTGAGCCAAATTTTCAACGCAACAATTGGCGCTGAAGATCCAGCTCGCAAGCACATCGCAGATTCGCCGCTGAGTAAAGAAGATGTGGGAGTGCTTCAACTTTGGTTTAAGCGGCGCCAACGCAAGCGCCAGTACACCGGGTTATTGCTGGACTTATCGGCTTGCCCAGTGGAAACCTTGGACTCGACGCTATACGCAGTTGCGGTAACGCTCAACACCATTGCGGTTCAAATAGATTCGGCCAACACAAGCGCGAAGGATACTTTGGTGTTTGCCGGAACCCGCTATTCGACGGCGGAACTCAATCGACACCTCAGTGAAATCTACGCGCTTTACTGCCTACAGCCCGAGCCCAAACCATGACTTCATTCCCACAGCCATTTCAACATCTCGTCGAAGTCACAGCCGACCCCACCGAACTACCCGCCAGCAACGGCTTCCCCGAAGCTTGGCACAGCTGGAGCGATGTCGAACGCCACGCGGTGATTCAAGCCTGGGCGAGCGGGCGGCCGCTGCTGGTGCGGGGCGAGCCTGGCTGTGGCAAAAGCCAGTTGGCGCGCGCGGTGGCGGCGGTGTTGCGCGTGCCGTTGTTTGCGCTGGTGGTGCATCCGCGCTTTGAGGCCACGGATGTGCTGTATCGCATTGATTTGGTGGAACGCTTGGCGCAGGCGCAGCTGGCGGCGGCGCTTTTCAGCACCGTTGATCGCACGGCGACCGATCCCGCAGAATGGTTGAAGGCGCAACTCGATAACCGGCGCTACACACAGCCCGGCGTGATTTGGCAAGCATTTGATGCTGACGCGCCAACCGACGCCAGCGACCAGCCACGTGCTGCCGATTGGCCGCGTGCAGTGGTGTTGTTGGATCAAATCGATAAAGCAGATTCCGATGTGCCAAATGCTTTGCTGGAAGTGTTCGCCAACCGCAGCTTTAGCGTGCCTGGGCAGAGTGAAGTACACGCCCTGACCAGCCACTTGCCGCTGACGATTATCACTACCAATGAAGACCGCGAATTGCCGCCCGCTTTTGTACGGCGCTGCGCGGTGTTGAATTTGCGCCCCAAAGATGCCAACGAGTCGGAATTCGTAGGTTGGCTGCAAGAGCGCGCAATGGCGCATCAAAAACTCGCGCGCTTGGCCGAAGGTGGCGCGGATAGCGCCATCGCGCGCGCTGCCGCACAAGTCTGGGCCGACCGTGAAGCGGCGCAAAAACTGGATCTGCCCAGTGTTGGCTTAGCGGAATATCTGGATTTACTCTACAGCCTGCAGCGCTTGTCTGGCGACGACCCTGCGCGCGCCATGGCGCTACTGGATCGCTTGGCACCATTTGCGCTGGTTAAAAATCGCGATCAGGATCAAACGCGCCCGGCGATTGATCACGCGGGCGATCCTGCGTGAATACGCGCGCCGCGTTGCGACCGCGCGGCGTGCTGGCGCGCGCGGATTTGTTGGAAGCGCTGCTCAACCAAGATTCGGCACCACAGGATTTTGACTGGTTTGCGCTAGCGCTTCCGGGCGGTGAATCTTGCGGCTATCAGCGCGTTTTACAGCGCCTAGAGCCACCCTCAATCGCGCCTGAGTCGATCTTTGGCGCATTGTCGGTGCAGCAAAGCGCGCCGCCCGAAACCGGCAAACGCGCGCCGCTGCAGGTGCCAGAATTTTGGGCCGTGACCGAACATCAGCAGCACGCCTCAGATCGCAGCGCGCCAGAAGCAAACGCGGAACTTGACACTGATGCGCTGCCCGTTTGGACACCGCCCGATCCGCGCGCCGCCGAGCAACACGCGCGCACGTGGCGTCGCGCAGGCGTTAGTGCTGGTTGGCCAAGGCTGCGCGCGGCCTTGCGCGCCGCGCTGCAACCTTCAGCTGCGCGTGCGCCGCTGGATTGGCCGGAGCTGGTGCGCCGTCTCGCGCGTGCGCAGGCACCGACAACCTTGCCGCGCTTGCGTCGGCCCCGTTGGCCGGCGAATCTAGTGTTGGGTTTGGACGATAGCGAAAGCATTTGGCCGTTTGCTGACGAGCGCAATCTGTTGCTTCAGCGCCTGCAGCGCGGGGTTGGGCGGGCACTGGATGCGCGCTCGTTGACTTCCGACAGCGGCACGTATCGGCAATGCTCGCCGCCGCGCGCCGGTGCTTATCGGGCGCCACCAGCGCTACGACGCTGGCAGCCGCTGTTTGGCGGTACGCAAATTATTTTTAGCGATTTGGCAGGCGCAGCCGATGCCGCCACACCGGACCCGGCGCGCGCTGTGGCGCTGCGGCGCTGGCTCAAATCGCTGGGCCACGGCGGCACGCGCACGTTGATTTTGACGCCGCATCGTGCGACTGCGACGCAGTTGCCCGCCGCTTGCCAGGCGCTGAGTTTCAGTGGCAAGGCCCTGCGCCCGACGTAAAGCGCAGCGGAGGACCCGCAACTGCCCAGCTTGCTGGCGCTGATCGCCGGATTTGGCTTTGGCACGCCTAGTTTGCTGCGCGCCTTGGCACCGTTGCTGGCGCAGGGCGACGGTGCAATCGCGCTCGGCTGGGCGGCTTGGAACCACGCGCATGTGCAGCATGTGGTTGGCGACATTTTTATTCTGCCTGCGCAGCAAGGCCATTACGAAGCCGCTTTTGCGCAACTGCCGACAGAACTACTTTACGCTGCTTGGCAGCGCGCGGTGCGTGTGCGCGCGGTGGCGAATGACGAAGCGCTGCTGCATCTGCTGAACTTGCGTTGCCTTGAATTGGCACCTGCGTTGGCTGATGACTTAGCCAGCGCCAGCGCCGGTGCCTGGCGCTATTTTGGTGAAACGCTGCCGGAACAATTGAAGGGTCCCGGGCGGTTGAACGCCGAGCAGCGCACGCACCGGCTGTTACATGCGGCGCATCCACAAGTGCGCGCGGCGAACGCACGGCTATTTTCTAAGTTGCAATCGCAGGCCTGTGAAACCCGGCTGGCAGAAGGTGCGGAAGTCACGAATTATGATGAGCTTGGACCGCCTCGACGTGTCGGGCATGTGAACGTCGATATGCCTTGGAAGCTGATTCAGTGCGGACAGCGATTGCTGCTGCGGAATCTTTTGATGCCTGGTCCCGGCTTTTTTCTTGCCACTGTGTTCGTGCCAACGGGCACGCTTCTGCAACTGCAAAGCGGCGCGATCAGGCGTAGTGTTGGTCGTTCAAAAATGTCGTCGGCCGACCTGGAACTCATAAACCTGGAGGCGCTAAAGCAGCCACTGCGGCTGAGTTCGGAAACGTACCATCTGACTTTGGAGCGTGCGTCTCGTCCAAGTTGGGCAAGTGCTTGGGGCCGAGATGAGATTGGGCTTTGGGCAGAACCACCGAAGCTTGGTTCGCTGTCAGCGCGTTTTCGCACGGTGCCAGGTAATCGGGCGGATAATTTGTTTTTGCCCAGTAAGGGCGATCAGTTTGCAGAGTCGGCCGGACCGCTTTGTATGGGTTTGGATCGTTTTGGTGCGTTTGTTGATTTGACGGTGAAGGGCGTCACGCAGAGGTTTCGTTGGATTGAGTCGGGGGAGTTTTGGATGGGCTCGCCATACAGTGAGTTAGATCGAGATGACGACGAGGGCCCGCGTCATCGCGTGCGTATAAGCAAAGGATTCTGGCTGGCAGACACCGCGTGCACACAGGCGTTTTGGTTGGCGGTGACCGGATGGAATCCAGCACACTTTCGGTATGACATGCAAAATCCGGTGGAGCAAGTCAGTTGGGACATCATCAACAAACTTTTGTTGGGCGCTCTTGCGAAAGTTTTGCCGGATGAGTTGGAAGCGATTTTGCCAAGCGAAGCCCAGTGGGAGTTCGCCTGCAGAGCGGGTGCCGAAACAGCCTTTAGTTTTGGCGCAAAAATACGCTCAGAATTGGTCAACTATAACGGGACCTATCATTATTCCAAGATTGGAGGCGGCCGCCATGGCACGGAGCCAGTGAAAACCTATCCGCCTAATTCCTGGGGGCTGTATGAGATGCATGGTAATGTTTCGGAATGGTGCCGAGATGGTCGGCGTGCCTATGTTGCCTCAACTTCAGTTTTGGTTGACCCAGAGGGACCAGCCGAGGGCGCACGCGCCCTCCGTGGCGGGTCGTGCTTTGACTCTGCGGGATTCGCTCGTGCTGCGTTTCGCATAGAATACGCGCCCGAATTCCGCATTCGCTACTTTGGCTTACGCTTGCTTTTAAGATCCAGGGAAATCGTCATGGCACAGCCTACTTTCCGCAACTTGAGTGAGAAAACCATGAAATGAGCCGCTTCCCACCCGAATTCCCACCCGCCTGCGGCGACGACGAATTTGGCATTTGGGCAGATTTGACCGTAAATGACGTCACGCAACGATTTCGTTGGATTGAAGCGGGTGAGTTTTTGATGGGCTCACCGCAGGCTGAGGCTGATTCCAGAGAACTTGAACGCCCGCAGTCTCGAGTGCGCATCAGTCAGGGTTATTGGCTCGCTGATACTGCTTGTACGCAGGCATTTTGGTTGGATGAAAACCCGGCGCACTTTAATGATGATTTACAGAATCCAGTGGAGCAGGTCAGCTGGTACGACATCAATGAACACTGGCTGCCTTTGCTCAACCAAAATTTGCCGGTTGAATTTGAGGCACTTTTGCCGAGTGAAGCCGAGTGGGAATACGCATGTAGAGCAGGAACTGAAACGCCATTTAGTTTTGGCGCAAGCATCACACTGGAAGAAGTGAACTATGAAGGGGATGCAAAGAGATCGGGTCGCAACCGAACGGTGATTGTGAAGTCCTTGCCACCGAATTCCTGGGGGCTTTATGAGATGCATGGCAATGTAATGGAGTGGTGTCGAGACGGTAGATTCCACTATATCGGCGTATCAGGCGTGTTGGTCGATCCTGAGGGGCAATCATCTAATGGCCGTCGCGCACTGCGTGGCGGGTCATGGTTCCACCCTGCGCGCTACATTCGCTCGGCATTTCGGCGCGCTTTTAATCCTGAGCTTCGGCGTGCATTCATTGGCTTTCGCTTGGTTCTGAGGTTAAGGAAGTAATTTCGCGTCTTGCAGGAAAAATGAAACGCCCGCGCGACGCGCAACAATTCTTACCCCTCACCCCCGCCCTCTCCCCGTCCTATCTCTCTGATTTTGTTTGAGTTTATCGGCGTGGAAAGGGAGCCGGTTGAGGTGATTTGCGGCATCTATTCACTAGGTCGGTTTAAATTTCACCGCTTTTTCTGGCCGGAATTTGATGCCAGCGCGGTCAAATTTGTCAACTTATTCTAATTCCATTTCAAAGAGACTATTATTTTGGAGTTTAAGCCATCGACATTTGATCGAAGCAAAGCAGCCGTTGGCCGTGCCCCAACGGGGCACAAGGTGATAGCCCAGGGCAACGCCCTGGGTATGAGTTGATCGAAAGTTAGAGCCCTGAAAGGGCGAAATTCGGCGCAAAAAACGTTTTTAAATCAATAGTTTGGCAATTATTTCGCCCTTTCAGGGCTTGCTTATTCCATACATGAGAGACCCAGGGCGTTGCCCTGGGCTGTCACCTTGAGCCCCGTTGGGGCTAACAAATAACCTGCAGTTGATCGCCACATAATTAATGCGTGTTTGAAATAGAATTTTAATTAGTTCGATTAGCGATCCAGACGCTCTTCAACCTCGCGCAAACGCCGAAGCAAATACTCCCGCTCACTCGTTTGCTCGGTCAGTGCGATCGCGCGCCGATAGGCGCTGGCGGCGGCGGGAAACTCAAGTTGGCGGCGTAGCAGATCAGCGCGGGCGGCGTGCAGTAAATAGTACTCGCCCAATTTGCCTTCGGCGGCAATACGTTCAATCCAAGCCAAGCCGGTTGTAATTCCGGCGCTCATCGCCAGCGCTACTGCCGCATTGAGCTCAATGATCGGCGTTGGGCAATGCTGCAATAGCGCTAGATACAGCTGCAAAATTTGCGCCCAATCGGTGTGTTCTGCCAGCTTTGCTTGCGCGTGCAGCGCGGCAATTGCGGCTTGAATTTGATAAGGCCCGGGCAGTCGCGCGGCCATGGCTTGCGCCAAAAGTGTACAACCTTCGCTGATCAGCGCTTGATCCCACAGTGCGCGGTCTTGCTGTTCGAGTGTGATTAGCACGCCGCTGGCATCAGCGCGGCTGGCCCGGCGTGCGTGGTGCAGCAGCATCAATGCCAACAGGCCTAGGCATTCGGGGTTTTTCGGCAGCAGCTGCGCCAGGGTTCGGCCCAGACTGATCGCTTGCAGGCTGAGCACTATGCGCCGATCCGATGCGGCGGCGCTGGGGGTAAAGCCTTCGTTGAAAATCAAATAAACACTGGCTAGCGCTTGCTCTAAACGCTCTGGCCATTGCTGCTTTTCGGGGATCGCAAAGGGGATTTTGGTTGCCGCAATTTTGCGTTTGGCGCGCACAATTTTTTGCGCCGTACTTGCCACCGGTTCTAAAAAGGCGCGCGCAATCTCGGCGGTGCTCAGGCCACATACCGCACGCAAGGTCAGCGCAATCGCGCTGGCGGGCGCGAGCGCTGGGTGGCAACAGGTAAAAATAAGGCGCAGCAAATCATCGTCAAGAAAGCAGCGATTGTCGGCCTCATCTGGCGCCGCTAAGACGATTGCAGAAGCTACTTCAGCATGATCGAGCGTATGCCGCCGCTGACGCAGCAAATCAATCTGGCGGTGGCGTGCCACCGTCATTAGCCAGGCGCCGGTATTTTCCGGAATACCGGTGCTGGGCCAATGTTCGTGCGCTTTCAAATACGCATCTTGTAGCGCTTCCTCAGCCAAATCGAAATCTTGGCAGCGGCGCAGCAATGCCGCCAAAATGCGGCCGTGCTCGCGCCGCACGGTCGCCTCAAGGATGCGGTTTAACATAGGTATTAAGGGCTTTCAGACTCATTTGCCATCTCGCTATCGATAGCCTGCGGCCGGATCTCAATGCTGCCGACTAAGGCCGATGGGATTTTTGCCGCCCAAAAAATCGCTTGATCCAAATCAGCTACGTCAATCAAATAATAGCCGCCCAACTGTTCTTTGGTTTCCGCAAACGGCCCATCCATAGTCAAAACTTTGCCCGCGCGCACGCGCACCGTCGTGGCGGTGGCCACAGGCTTGAGTTCCGAGCCGCCCCGCATCACGCCGGCTTGAGTCAGTTCTTGGGTGAAGGTGCCGTAGTCAGCGTACATTTTTTGCAGCTGCTCAGGCGTTTGGTTTTGATCGTCGTTTTCATTGCTGTAAATCAAAAGCATGTATTGCATCGCGTACTCCTCAGGTGGGTGGGTGTTGCGTAACTACGACGTAGCAGCGCGCGCGATTTCGACAGGTTTCGAAAATATATTTTTGGTATGCCGCAAACTGGCGCTCCAAAAACTAGATACACGTTACGTAGTCGGTTGGACGAAGGGCTTTTTCCGCTTGCATTAGCTCAAAACGTTGGTGTATTCAGCACACTCTGTCCCTCAATTCGAGTCATGCCCAAACTGCGACTGAGCTGCACTGGGCTGGCATCAGAAAAGTCTTCCAGCGCATTCGCCAATTGTTCCGAGTGGGTGATTACCAACACTTGACCGTTGCGACTAGCGTTCGCAAGCTGGCGCGCAAGCGGTGTCAACAGATTCGGGTGTAGGCTGGCTTCGGGCTCATTGAAGGCCAGCAAAGTTGCAGGCTGGCTAGAAAACAGCGCACAAAGCAGGCAAAGATAGCGCAGCGTGCCATCGGAAAGCTCAGCGGCGCTCAAGCTACGCAACAAACCGCGCTGGCGAAATTGCAAGTGAAACACGCCGCGCTCATCACAATCAATGTCCAAGGCGGCTTCTGGAAAAGCGCTTTCAACTGCGGCGCGAAAGGCATCGCTATGATCGCCCATCAGTATGGTGCCCAGAGCGGCGCACAGATTGCTGCCGTCGTCGGCCAAGATAGGTGCGCGATAGCCGACTTGCGGCGCGCGCAGGCGCGATGCGGCGTCACAGCGAAATTCTTGATAGAGCCGAATGTGATCAATTCGCGCACGCAGCGCCGCCAAATCAGGGAAACGACTCGCGTCTACTGCCTGTGCCATCGCGCTCTGAGTATTGTCTAACGCTTGTTCATAGTGCAGTTCACCGGCCCACAGCTGGCGATTTTTACGCTGTGTCAGCATGCCAGTAGGCCTGCGTTTACCACTCCAAATTAACTCAGATTTGATATCCGGGTCGCGCATAAAAAGCCCGAGTTCGTCGAAAATGTCTTTCTTAGGTAGCCCGGCGATCAGCTCATATCTCAAATCAGAAAACGCTAGCCCCAAACGCAGCTCCACTCGCGTTTTGCTTGGGCCGCCTTGAATTTCTACATTTTCGTCTTTGCCGATGCGCGCAATCTGTTTGGCATAACTGCGATTTTGTTCGGCAGCCCCCGCAAAAAGCACTCCAGGCATACCACCTTCGCCAGCAAGGGCTTCGGCAAATGTACCGCGTGCAGCCGCCTTGAGCAGCGCCAATGCACGAAAGACATTGCTTTTTCCTGAGCCATTCGCACCCGTGACTACGCTTAGCGTCGACAGCGGCAGCCAAACGTCTTGCAGAGAACGATAGTTACCTATCGAGAAAGTGTCGAGGGTAAAATGCATTGCCGTATCAATATTTGAATTCGATTTTTCATGCGCTACCCGCATCCCGCAACAACCAAGCCACATGCGCCCGTATGCCCATGCGCCATTCTTGTTGGCTGATGCTATACATCACGGTGTCGCGAATGCTGCAATCACGGCCAAGCACATTGCCGCGAATCACGCCGTCCTTTTTTGCGCCCAGTCGTTCAATCGCTTTTTGCGAGGCGAAGTTGACGTTGCTGGTGCGCCAGCCGACGGTTAAGCAATCCAGTGTGTCAAACGCGTGCGACATCAGCAGCCATTTACAGGCAGTGTTGACGTGCGTGCGCTGTACCCGTTTGGCGTACCAAGTCCAGCCTATATCGACGCGGCGCGCACTCGGCAAAATATCGTGATAGCTGGTGCAACCGATGACTTTGCCGGTGTCCACCTCAATCACCGCAAAGTGAAAGCGATCGCCACTGGCGCGGCCGGCTAGCGCATTCTCGATATAGCTCTGTGTGTTTTCTGGCTCGGGCACGCTGGTAAAACGCAGCTGCCACAGCTTGCCATCGCTCGCTGCTTCCATGACGCCGGCAAGGTGTTCCGGGCCCAGTGGTACCAGCATTACGCCGTGAGATTGCAGCGTGACAGGTTTAATAAATTGATCGGCGTTCGCTTTACTAATCATCGATTTACGGCGCCGCAATCGTGGCGAATATTTGTTCTACCGCAGCTTTATCCCGCTCAAAATAGAACTCGGCGGGTGCGTCGAAATACAGATAGCTCAACGTACCGCCTTGCGTTTCGGCCAATACCATCGCCTTGTATTTCAGGCCACCGCGATTGCCTAAGGATAGCCCTGAGCCACTTTCAAAACTCAGCTCAAAGCGGAACCCCGCGCGGTTGCCTAGCTTGGCCGGGCGTAAACCACTGGCGCTGACATTCACCGCGTCGTAGCGTTTTAGCGCATCGACTAGCAGCTCTTGCACCTCAAGCTCACTCATATCGGCGCGAAACAGCAGGCCTTCGCCGCGCCGCTCAACCCGGCCTTTGGCTGCCAAAAACACATGCTCGCCGCCTTTGATGTCGGCAAAAATGCGCAAATCATTGAGCATGGCACCATCAATCGTCCAGAGCCGCATGCGCGAATCGCCAAACTGGTTCCAACGCACGCTGGTGTTTAGACTTAAATCTTTAATCTTGACGACTTTGCCGGGTTCAATTATTGGTGCCACACCGCAGCTGGCGAGCGACAACGTGAGCGCTGCGGTTACTAAATATTTTGCGGGCTTAATTGCCATTGAGATAACTCCGAATCATCGCGGCATCGTCCGCATTGGGTGCGCGTTTTAGGTATTCGCGAAAGGCGTCAAGTGCTGCTGCGTTGTTGCCTAAACGTTGTAACGTGGTGCCTAAATCGCGAAAGGTGCTGGGCTTTACACCTGGCTCACGCAAGGCGGCTTGGTAAGCAGTTGCGGCGCGCGCAAGATCGCCGGGCTTGGCGCGTTTGCGATACAGCTCGCCCTGGAAATTTTTTACCGTGCCCAAATCCCAGGGGATTGCTGCAAGGCGCGCCAGCATTACTTCGCTTTGCGCGTAGTTGCGTCGAGCGAGTTCATCGCTGAGCCAAGCGCTGCGATACGGCGTAATCAGGCTGCGGAAACGTTCTATGCCTGCGTCAGCACCAATAGCCACATTGTCTTGCGCCATTATTTTGAGCCGATCGCGCCGCTCCGTGGTGGCGGGGTGGGAGGCAAACACGCCGCTCAGCAAGCCTTTGGGGTTTACCTTTTCCTCCTCATACGCCGCACTCCACAACGCACCCGGCGCCACTAAATCCAATTTCGCTGCTTGCAGAGCTTGAAAACCAAGCGCGTCTGCCTCGCGCTCTTGATCGCGCGAGAAGGACGCCAAATTCGCGTAAGCACCCAACGCGGCGACTACACCGGCGCCAGTACCGGCGGTTATGCTGCCGATGCCGGTCATTAAGTTGCTAACATTTTTCAAATGCCGCCAATTTTCCAACGAATGGCGGCCGCGGTAGTGGCCAATTTCATGCGCCATCACAAACGCAAGCTGGGCTTCGTTTTCCGCGCGCGCTAAGGTACCGGTAAAGATCACCATCATGCCGTTCGGTGCCATGAACGCGTTCAAATACGGCTGGCGAATCAGATAAATGCGAATATCGCTGCACAAATCTGGCGCCAATTTGCAGCTCAACGCATTCAAATAATCCTGCAACGCCTTATCGGTAATACGCTCTGGTGCTGCGGCTACAGTTTTTTCCGCGCGATCCATCGCAAACCAAAGCCCGGCTTCATCCAAATCTTTGCTTTGATTTCTATAGCCAGGCTGCACATCGGCCACTTTGGTGCTGGCACAACCAACGAGAAAACCCATGCTAAGTAACACGACTAGCAATAACTGGGCGCGCAATAACATGATCGGCACTAACGCACAGCGCATTACAGTGGCATCCCGGCCAACATCGATTTCACCACTTTTTTAGCGTCCTCTTCATTGCGCAAATCGCCGGTTTCTGAGGCCATAAAATTCGCCCAGATCACCTTGCCGGTGTTTAAATCCAACAACAAGGTGTAGCCAAAACGCTGGCCGGTAGATGCACCTACATTCACACCAGTCGCAACCGCGGCTAACACCCCTAAAATGGCGATCGCTTTACGGCCACTGCTGGCGTAGCTGTCGCGCACCAAAGTCACCATCGCATAATCCGCGCCGTAGGCGGCTTTCATCAGCTTGACGTTCGGCCCGACCGCCCAGTCAAAACCCGCCTTTTTGGTGGGCAAGGAATAATACGGTGATAGCTGATAGCGCACGATCGAAAACCCCACCGTCTGCGTCAGTAGCTCAAGCTGCTTTAACTGTGCTTTGTCTTCTGGCGCTAAGTCCTGGGTGCGCGGCACCAGCTTGATCGCGCGGCCTTTTAGATCTTGCTCGATGGCGTAATTAATATTTGCCTCGGCTGCCTTCGTCCAGGCCACGCGCGGCTCTTCAACGCCACCGGCTAACAATTCGGATAGCTCGACATCGGCCTCAAGAATCACCACCGTTTTTCCTGCGCCAATTTTTGCATCGGCCTGCAAATTGTCGGCGCGCCGATGGTTTGTGCTGGTGCAGGCAGTTAAAGCCAACACCAGCAAAAGTGCTACGCAAGGATGCGTCCACAGAAGTAGTTTCATATTTCGCAATCCAAAGCTCCGGGTCTGGGTTGAATCATATCTTCGCGATGTTGTCGGTGCCGTTTAGTTGCAAAGTATTTTGGCGTGGAAAAGCGCGCTAGAACGTCTTGCCGTCTTTCGTTTGAAGAAACTTCGTTTCAGCTTCGCAATTTATCCGCCCTTGGCGGATTGCTACGCTAAGCGGCAAGTCCGCCTTTTTTAAAGTCCGCAAAACAAAACTAGACCGGCTGTGGCGTATGCCTTTGATTTTATAGAGCGTTTCGCGCAACAGTCGTTCGTAATCTTTGGTATCACGCACCACGACGCGCAACAAATAATCGTAATCACCTGACACCAGATATGCCTCGACGATTTCCGGAATTTCCGCCAAAGTTTGGCCGAACGCTTCCAAGGTATTTTCGGAATGGCTATCCAGCGTAACTTGCACCAGCACGGTATCGTTATAGCCCATCGCCTCCGCGCTAAGCCGCACGGTATAGCCCTGAATAATGCCATCCGCCTCCATGCGCTTGATGCGGCTCCAACACGGCGAGCTGCTCAAGCCAACCAGGGCACTAATTTCTTGCAGGCTGGCGCGCGCGTTTGACTGCAACGCGCCTAGAATTTTGTAGTCGAAGCTATCCATTCGGTAGAATCCAAAAATGTCAGCAAAATTTGCTTACATAATACGAATTTAGCGGAAATAAAGGAACTATTTCTGCTAAGTTTTTTGCAAGCTAAGTTGCCATTGTCTGCGCACCAATCACTGCTTATGGACC
>JAYVAQ010000337.1:0-3041 GCA_043750875.1 Rhodanobacteraceae bacterium | reverse complement strand
TAGCTAGACTAAAAGTAGGCGAGACTGTCACCTTCAGGCGGCGAGGTGCGTCCATGTTAGGGCGAATCGAGTCCGGTCAGCTATGTACCGTAGAACCCGTTTTAGACCATACGAATTTGGAAATTGGTGAGATTGTGTTGTGCAAAGTCAACGGCAATGAATATCTGCACATCATTAAAGCAAGGCAAGGTGATCGATTCCAGATCGGCAATAACCGTGGTTTTATCAACGGCTGGGTGGGCGTAAACGCTATTTATGGTCGTTGTGTTAAGATTGAGAGTTAGACATCAAAACCCGCAAAAAACTATTGCTCGCTCTTGCCGCACTCGGCCTGTTGCTCGGCGGCCTAGTTGGCTTTTGGTGGCCATCTACGCGCTCCCTATCGATGGCCGAGCTTGGCATGACGCCATTGCCGAATGCAGAAGCCCCTGATTCTGCTGAAGTTCTAGCAAAGGCTTTGCCAGCGTCAGAACCAACCCATGCAGAAACTACCCAACCGTCGCCAGCGCCGCAAGCAGCAGAAACGCCAGCGCCTACAGCAAATAATTCGTTGCGCGATACCGCCGTTGATGGCGAAGTCAGCCTCAATCCAGACGGCAGCGTGCGTTTGAACCTTGAACTTCGCCGCTTGTTTGATTACCACCTGGCGCGTGCTGGGGAGATGCCGCCCGCTGAATTGATCGCGTGGATCGAGGCGCAGCTCGAGGCGAGCTATCCGCCCGCAGTAGCAGCGCAATTAAAAATTTTGTTAGGTCAATATCGTGATTACTTACGTGCATTGCATGCCGATACGCCGCGTTTACAGGCGCTAACGCCGCGTTTGCGTCTGCAGGCGCTGGCTGATTTACGACGCAGTGTGCTAGGGCCAGCGATGGCAGACGCATTTTTCGCAAACGAACAAGCCTGGGATACCTTCACCCAAGATCGGCTCGAGTTAGCACGCGATAGTTCAATTTCACCGGAGCTGCGTGTACCGCGCGAGCAGGAATTGCTGCAGCGCCTGCCGCCAGAACTTGCGCAAAGTTATGCCGAGCAAAAAACACTCGATAGCAAGCTAAACGTTGATTTACCGGCGGCAACGTCGGAACGCTATGCCGCGCGCGAACAGCTGTTTGGCAGCGAAGCCGCTGCGCGTTTTGCCACACTGGATCAAAATCAAGCGGCGTTTGAGGGCAGGGTGCGCAGTTATTTGACTGCACGCGAGCAACAACAAGCGCTAAGTGATGCTGCACGCGCTCCGCTACGCGCACAATATTTCGATGCCAACGAGTCAGCACGGGTGGCCGCGTTAGAAGCGATTGGCCAGGAGGCTGTGTTATTAGATGGGCATTAGCGGGCGACGCCAAACTGAGCTTTAGTTTTTATCTTGTCTGTCAGATATCCTCAGCAACCCACCATTGTCCGTAGAACGAAATGATGCAATCCAGCCCCATTCTTGCCCCAGTCATTGCGCTTGCAATTTGGTCCGCAGTCATTTGGGTGTGGATGTACGCCACTCGGATACCGGCGATCCTCAAATCCCGTATGGCGCTGGATTCACAGATGCCCAGAGGCGAACAAATGGCGCTACTTCCCGCAAACGTTCGCTGGAAAGCAGACAATTTCAATCACCTGATGGAGCATCCCACAGTTTTTTATGCGGTCGCGATCAGTTTGGCGGTGCTGGGCGATCAAACCAGCGCCAGCTTGGCATTGGCGTGGGGCTACGTTGGCGTGCGTGTTGCGCATAGTTTGGTGCAAGTGTTAATAAACCACATTCAAACCAGGTTCGCGTTATTTTTTTTATCGTCATTGGTCTTATTTGGCCTGACGTACCGCGCTGCAATACTTGTGTTTTAGCGCCAAATTCGATGAAGCGACAATGCCAACCAATACGCCCGCACTAGAAACTGACATCCCGCCATTTTGGAGCAAACTCCAAGAAGTGTGGCGCTATCCAGCGCAGTCTGACCCCTTACAAGTCATCATCATTGGCGCGGTGCTCTCTTGGTTTGTTGAGTATTTGCCAATGTTAGGGCCGTTCCGAATTTTTTTAGAATTGGCGGTCATTTCCTATGTTTACAAATACGGCTCTGAAGTTTTGTTGCACACCGCGCGCGGCAATATTGACGCGGCGCCAGAATTTGTAACGACAGTCAAGCAAGATCAAGGTTGGCAGCAGATTTGGTTATTTGTTGGGATGTACGCGCTTGGACTGGTAGCGTTTTTGTATATGCCTTTCAGCGTTGCCATTCCGATTGGGTTGTTTTTGGTTTTTGGTTATCCGGCGGCGTCGATCATGGTGGCCATTGAGGGCTCGGTGTTAAGTTCATTGAATCCATTGCGCTGGCTGGACGCCATCAGGCGCATAGGCTGGCCTTATTTGGCGGTGGTTTTGCTCTCAATTTGTTTTGTTTTCAGCAAATTTTATTTGAATGATCTTTTGACGTTTTTGTGGGCGCCGTTGGCGGTTTTGCTGACAAATGTGGTTAGTTTTTATTTTTCGATCATGAGCTTCTTTCTTTTAGGCTATTTGGTCTATCAATATCATGAAGTGCTTGGTTTCGAGTTGGTTCCCAAACAGAAAGAATTGCCGCGTACACATGCGCATTTGGATCCAGATCAAGCAGTTATTGATGACTGCGAGGCTTTGGTAGTGCAGGGGAAGTTAACTGAAGCCGCAGAGCGTTTTCGTACGTTGATTAGTGCGCGCGGTGCCACGGCCATGGTGCATGCACGCTATCGGAAAATTCTAAAGCTCAATCAGGATAGTGTTGGCTTGTTGGAACACGGCGCAACATGGTTGAGCGTGCTGCTCGCGCAGGAAAAAATGCCAGAGGCGATTGCGTTGTACAAAGAATCGTTGGCGCTCGATGCCACTTTCGTTCCGCGTGTTACAGAGGAATATGCGGTTTTAGCGCAAGTCTTGAGCTCAGCAGAGCCGAAATTGGCGATTGGCGTGTTGCAAAGCTTTTGCAAACAGTTTCCGAAAAGCAAAAGTGTTCCGGGCAACTTACTGCTTGCGGCAAAAATTTTGGCCGAGCGTTTAAACGACGCTGCTG
>JAYVAQ010000336.1:0-2701 GCA_043750875.1 Rhodanobacteraceae bacterium | reverse complement strand
CTTGACGTCCACGCCAGCCGAAACGCCAGTTTCCAAGCAAAAGTGTGCCAAACACCAGCCAAGCAGCGATCGTTAACACCGTTTTATGGACCAAATGCTGTGCAAACCAATTCGAGATAAACAGCCCGCCACTTAGCAAAGTCAACGTCAGTAGCAAGAAACCCACACCAATAAGTTGAAACAGCTGGCGTTCTAAACGACTTAATGGCGGCAACCACGAGCCAAACTTACGCCAAAAGTTGTTCCAGGCATTCGGCGGCAAGGTGCTGCGTTGCGGGTTGCGCAAGCGCCGCTCAACCACGAGCAACAGCACCGCTTGGGCACCCGCCAGCGATAGCGCCGCATAGGCCAGCAACGCCACGCTGGCGTGTAGCTGAATCTGCCAACCGTCAAGTTGCCTAACTGCGCCCGTGACCAAGAGATGCAGCGAAATTGAAAGCGCCGCGATCACAAAACTCAACAATGGCAAAAATCGTTCACCCAAACGCAGCAGAGTAGCGCTTGCAAGTGCCGCCATCAGGGCGCTTACCCAACTCAAGCTAGCATAAAAATTCACCAAGCCCGAAAGCGCCAAACCCGCGCACTGCAGGGCTGCGGCACACAATCCAAAAAACCAAAGTGGACGCCGCTCGGGCGCAGCGTCAGTATCCTTTAGCGATGAATAGCCTACATTCGCGCCTACAAACATAGCCAAGCAAACGCCTGAGTAAAATAAAATAGCTAAAATTGCGAGGATTGAAGTCATGGCAAAATCCTAGCAAGAATTACAGCAGGCGTGTTGCTTGCGCCAATTTCAGCACTCAATGCATTCGCGCTGATATAGGCACAATGTCAGCTATTGAGCGCTGAGCTCGTCAAAATCCACAGGCACCGCTCAATACTTCAGGCGCAGTCAAAACCGATACTGCGGCCTGCACTTTGTTAAGTTCATAGCAATGAAGGTAGCTACAGTTGGCCAAAAGCCGTGGCCATTCCTGTGACCCATGCGCAGCGATGGCCTGATCCAAACTCAGCCAACACACCACCACAGTGCCGAGCGCATCTAAAAATACACCTGCGTTTGCCAGCGCCGCCTGCGCATGCCCAGCTTTCAATTGCGCCCCCAAAGTAAGTGCCGCCTGCGCTAGCTGGGCGCCAAATTCGAGCGCGCTCGGCGCAAACTGCGCAGTAGCAGGCATTTTTGCCGCCGCTTGCGCCGTCACCGCAATTCGCTGTAGCAGCATTACCAATGTTCCGCCGTCATCAGCAATTACTTTGCGCGCCAATATATCAATTGCTTGAATGCCGTGCGTACCTTCGTGGATAGCGTTCAAACGGTTATCGCGATAGAGCTTTTCCAGCAAATAATCCTGCGTGTAGCCAGCTCCGCCTAACACCTGAATGGCTAAATCATTGGCCTCTAGCGCATATTTTGCCGGCCATGACTTCACCATCGGCGTCAGCAAGCCCAGTAATCTTGCCGCATTTGCATCGCCGGAATGCGCTTGATCGCTCAAATTTGCTGTGTACAAACATAGCGCCAGCGCGCCTTCGCTCTGCGCGCGAGCCTGCAGCAACATCCGCCGCACATCCATGTGTTCGATAATCGGAACTTGCGGCGCGCTTGCATCTGCATTACCCAGTTGTCGGCCCTGCGTGCGGGTACCTGCGTATTCCAACGCTAACTCAAAGCCACGCCAGCCCATGGCCGCAGCACCTACGCCTACCGCGATCCGCGCCTCATTCATCATCTGAAACATCTGCGCCATACCCTGTCCAGCCGCAGCTTCATTGATTGGCCCTAGCAACTCGCCCACGCATACGCCACCGTCGCCAAAATTTAGCGCGCCATTCACTGTGCCGCGATAGCCCATTTTGTGATTTAAGCCCAACAGGCGCACATGATTATCCGCGCCCGCTAAATAGCGCGGCACAATAAATAAACTCAACCCCTTGGTGCCCGCCACAGCGCCGTCAATCCGCGCCAGTACCATATGCACGATGTTTTCGCTCAACTCGTGCTCGGCGCCGCTAATCCACATTTTACTGCCCGATATCGCGTAACGGCCATCCGCCAACGGTGTCGCACGCGTACGTGCATCACCAACGCTAGAACCCGCATGCGCCTCGCTCAAACACATCGTGCCAAAGCATTTGCCCGTGACCATATCCGGCAAAAAGCGCGCTTTTTGTGCGTCACTGCCAAAGGTACGGATCAAATTTGCCGCGCCCTGAGTCAGCAGCACATAGCCATAAATCGGCGCATCAAAGCGGTTCAAAATAGCCGCAACCGCCGTGTGAATCAAATACGGCAATGCGGTGCCGCCTTCCGCCAACGGTGCGGAGGTCGCAAAAATACCAGACTGCGCCAGCGCAGATAATGCGTCGTTCAACACCGCTGGCGTTTGCACTTTGCCCTCGACAATCTGCGGTGCTTGGCGATCCAGAACATGCGAAATCGGTGCCATCGCCACCCGCCCGAGTTGCTCGGACAGCTGCAAAAACTGATCGATCAAGCCGCGATCAAGGTGGCTAAAACGCGGCTGAGTTAGGTCAACTTTTAACCAGGAAAAGAGTGCGAATTGCAGGGTGTTTAGGAACATAGTGACTCAAACTGATGTGGTAATTATTCGTGCGATTGCACTCGAATTAGTCATTGCGAGCTTTCAGCCCAGTTTGGGATATTGAGACGACCATGTACGTTCGTATTCGTCATTGCGAG
>JAYVAQ010000335.1:0-18338 GCA_043750875.1 Rhodanobacteraceae bacterium | reverse complement strand
TAAGCATGCACGCTACCCTCGGCCCGTCGATGGCTCGACCTACTGGGGGCAGCGCCCGTCACGTCATATTGGAATATCCATGCCATTAACCGCAGAACAATCCGCCGCCATTGTCAAAGAACACGGTCGCGCGCCGAACGATACCGGCTCCGCCGAAGTGCAAGTAGCGCTTTTGTCCGCCCGCATTGAACAACTTTCCGGCCACTTTCAAGTGAATGCGAAAGATCACCACAGCCGTCGTGGCTTGCTCAAAATGGTTAACCAACGTCGTCAGATGTTGAATTACCTCAAGCGCGTCGATGAAGCTCGTTATAAAGCAATCATCGCCAAGCTCGGCATCCGCCGCTAAGAAATAAAGAGAAGGTCGGGATTAAACTCCCGGCCTTTTTTTGTCGTTTTAATTCGCCGAATAGGCGAACGAATAAATAGTAAAAACGTAGGCCAATCCCGGGTTGAGAACAGACCCATATGAATGAATAAGGAAAGTTAAACGTGGCAAAAGTTACCAAGCAATTTCAATACGGCGCGCACACCGTCACCTTAGAAACCGGCGAAATCGCGCGTCAAGCCGATGGCGCGGTGATGGTCAGCGTCGATGGCACCGTGGTGCTCGTTACCGCTGTGTGTGATCGCAAAGCCAAAGAAGGCCGTGATTTCTTGCCGCTAAGCGTGCATTACCAAGAAAAATTCTATGCCGGTGGCCGCATTCCTGGTGGCTTCTTCAAGCGCGAAGGCCGCCCGACTGAGAAAGACACCTTAATCAGCCGTTTGATCGACCGCCCGATTCGCCCGCTGTTCCCAGAAGGCTTTTTCAATGACTGCCAGGTGGTCGCCACCGTGATGTCAATGAATCCTGAGATTGACGCCGATATTCCAGCGCTGATTGGCGCTTCGGCCGCGCTTTGCTTGTCCGGTGCGCCGTTTAGCGGCCCGATCGCTGCGGCCAAAGTGGGTTATGCAAATGGCAAGTACATCTTGAACCCAACCGCAACTGAGCTGAAAACTTCAGAGCTGAATTTGGTCGTCGCGGGCACCGCAAACGCCGTGCTGATGGTTGAATCCGAAGCGATGAATCTGTCGGAAGAAGTGATGTTGGGCGCGGTTATGTTTGGCCACCGCGAACAGCAAGCGGCAATCAATGCCATCAATGAATTAGTTGCAGAAGCGGGCGCAAAGAAGAAAATCGCCTGGGCCGGCTTGGCGGCAACGCCTGAGTTGGACAAAATTGCGGTCGATTCAATCGGTAGCGATTTGGATGTGGCATACACCGTAGCCGACAAGGGCGAACGCCGCGATGCACTGTCGGCGGCTAAACACAAGTTCAAAGCTGCACTAACCGTTGGCGCACAGACCGACAGCGATGTTGCGCGCGCTTTCGAAAACTTGTCGTATTCCACCGTGCGCGAGCGCATTTTGGCGGGCAAGCCACGCATTGACGGCCGTGACACGAAAACCATTCGCGGCATTCAAGTGCGCGCAGGCGTCCTGCCGCGCACGCACGGCTCCGCACTGTTTACCCGTGGCGAAACGCAAGCGTTGGTGACATTGACACTCGGCACCGGCAAAGACGCGCAGTTGATCGATGCAGTTGAAGGCGAATACAAAGAAACCTTCATGTTGCACTACAACTTCCCTCCGTTCTCGGTCGGTGAAACCGGCATGATGTCCGGCCCAAAACGCCGCGAAATCGGCCACGGCCGCCTCGCCAAGCGTGGCGTGCAGGCAATTTTGCCTAGCCAAGAAGACTTCCCGTACGTGATTCGTTTGGTATCAGAAATCACCGAATCGAATGGTTCGTCTTCGATGGCTTCCGTCTGCGGCGCGTCATTGGCGCTAATGGACGCGGGCGTGCCGATCAAAGCACCGGTTGCTGGTATCGCAATGGGCTTGATTAAAGAAGGCAATCGTTTCGCCGTGCTGTCTGACATCTTGGGCGATGAAGATCACCTTGGCGACATGGATTTCAAGGTTGCCGGTTCAGCAGCGGGCATTACCGCCCTGCAAATGGACATTAAGATCGACGGCATTACCGAAGAAATTATGCACGCAGCACTGAATCAAGCCAAAGACGGGCGTTTGCATATCTTGGGCGAAATGGCAAAAGTGCTTAGCACCCCGCGCACCGAGATGAGCGCATACGCGCCGCGTCTGTACCAAATGAAGATCCACCCGGACAAAATCCGCGAAGTGATTGGCAAAGGCGGCAGCGTCATTCAAGCGATCACCAAAGAAACCGGCACCACGATTGATATCCAAGACGACGGCACCATTACCATCGCCGCCACCAGCGGCATCGCCGCCGAAGCCGCACGGTCACGCATCGAGTCGATCGTTTCGGATGTCGAACCCGGCCGCGTTTACGAAGGCAAAGTCGTCAAACTGATGGACTTCGGTGCATTCGTGTCGATCCTGCCAGGCAAAGACGGCTTGGTACACATCAGCCAAATCAGCGCCGAGCGCGTCGAAAAAGTATCCGACAAACTCAAGGAAGGCGATATTGTTAAGGTCAAAGTCCTGGAAGTCGACAAACAAGGCCGTATCCGGCTTTCAATGAAAGATGTTGAGGCGGGCGAATAGGTTTCGCTGGACTCATTGATTGAATGCAAAGGACCCCGCGAAAGCGGGGTTTTTTGTGCGCTATGCAAATTGTCTTAAAGTTCAAGCAGCCTCAAAAAGCTCCCTCTCCACGCAATAATACTTCAATTAAAACAAAGACTTAGCGCGGGGAGAGGGTTGGGGTGAGGGGAAAAATTTGCTATGTCGTACGCAGCGCTAATACGGTATTTCCTCGTCGAAATCCTCATGTTTGCGAGCGCGAGCTGGGGCTCTCTGCAGCACAAATTTCTCCTCATTAGTCTGTATCCAGGCCCATCCGCTGTCCGTCATTTCAACTACTTCGTAGGGATGTTGTTCGTCGGTGCGTACAGAAATTTCAATAAATTTTCTAGCGCGGAGTTTTCGAATTGCTAAATTGAATGCTGTCTGATTCAGTCCAGCCTTTTCCACATCGTTTGAAACGGACCAGATTGTCGAAAATCCATGCGGAATTGAAAGTCCATTTGCTAGGCATGCAAGAAAAACGTGCTCCGAGTTTGAGATGCCATCCACAAGTGGCAGGGGTTCTGCCTCAGCAATTTTTTGAATTGCCTGTTCCTTCTTTAGCAAAGCAACAATTTTTTTAGTAATTTTTTCTTCCAACGCACTAAAGTCCTGTGATGATTCCACGCCATATGGAATGAGGACCCGATGGGAAATATCAAAAGGGTATTTGCTGGTTCGCTCCGACGAACAAACCATAACTACCGGCTTTTCTAGCGCCCTTGCAAATCCAAGTTCGTACCAGACATTTGGATTGTTTTCCGTAATTTCAGCGAGGCAGATGGCACAATTTTTTATACCGAGTTCGATCGCATCGATGGCGATGTCAACGCTTGCGTCCTGATCGACGCGATAGGCTTCTAATCCTGCCGCTTCAATTGCGGGTTTAAAAACATCTTTGAAACGCTTGTCATATTTCCCACCATCAAATGGTTGAATGACAAAGCATTTACTTTTCATTTTTAGCGCTCAATTATCAAGACATAGCCGATAAACTTAGCACATTATTGATCGTAAGGTTAGCAAGGATTACCCCTCACCCCAACCCTCTCCCCGTCCTATCACCTTGATTTTGTTGAAATTTGTCGGCGGGGAGAGGGAGCCGCTCGGCGCGAATTGGTGGCATTTCCGCGTCCACTTTAAACGTGACAATCAGGCGCAGCCACTGTTTCGCCAGCTTCTAATTTAGCTAGCCAGGCTTCGGCCTCCTCACCGGTCACGTGTAAACCGTTGCGCTGATACTCATTCCAAGCGTCAATTGCGTCTTGACGAAAGGATCGGCGCTGATCCTGCCGATCAAGGTATTCAGAAACTGCATCACGAAAGATGGATTCTGAGGATTGCTGCTGTTGCCGCGCAAATTGATCCACACGTTCGGCTAACGAGCGCGGCACATTTGTGGTGAAAGCTATAGTTTCAGTGGGCTGTTGCATAGTTCGCTACCGCTAGGATGATAAGCCTTAGTTTATTCCTTAAAGCGCGCCATTAATGTGCTGGCTCAATGACTAATTTTTACAGAAATATTCGACAAGCTAATCATCACGCCCCAGCAAAAACCTCAATGGCAAATCCAAGCGTGCACGCCATGCTGCCTCATTATGATCAGCACCTTCAAATTTGCGGATCACGAAGTCCTGATTCTCGATAAAGCCCTGCGCCAGTAGCCATTGGCGCACAATTGCGTGGCTGGGTGCGTAGTCGGCATCTAGGCCCTGTGTACCATGGTCAAACCACAGTCGCACGCCTTTGGGCAACAACATACCTTTGGCAATATCGCGTTCAATATAAGGCGTTTGGTCGGGTGATTTAGGCTGTGGCGCGCCGGAAAAATTCATCGCCACCACTGCTTCCGAGAGCGGGAAGTGCGTGGAGATGCAGCCACAAGCACCGAATATCTCCGGGTGGTGTGCGATCAAATAAAACGACAGCAGCCCACCCATGGAGGAGCCCATATGAAAGGTGTTTTCTGGACCAGTTTGGGTGCGGAATTCACTATTGACGCGCGGCATAAGTTCGTCAATCAGAAAGTGAGCGTAATTTTCCGCGTCGTGCCAGGGCGAATATTCCATTCCGCGTGAAGGCGAACTCCAAACACCGACTACGATTGCCGGGTCAATTTCACCGGCATCGCTTAGGCGCATCATGGCCGCATCTACGCCCCAATCCACGCCGGTATTGGCGATCCGTGGATCGAATAGATTCTGCCCGTCGCTCATGTAAAGCACACGATACCGTTTGCTTGATTGCGCCTGATAACCGGGAGGCAGCCAAATAGATACATGGCGCGGGTGCGTTAAATATTTTGAAGGCACGTCCAACCAATAGACCAAGGTGCCGTTAACGCCAGAGCCTTGCCAGTCTTGAATATAGTCTTTGACGGGCTTTTTAAAATCGACGATAGCAATTTTTATGTCCTGATCGCGCGCGATCAACTGCTTTTGATTCGCCATTACCGCACCCGTTGGCCCCAGCGCTTCGCGCTCCCAGCTGCCCAAAGTGATCTTGAACTCAAATAACGTGCCGTCAGGAATTTTGAGGCTAGCTACGCGCTCGCGCCCTGAGCCCGCCATTGCTAGTCCAGCGGCATTCCACGGGCCCAAGGAAGTGATATTACCAGTCAGATATACCGGCGCGGGCGTGCCCACTGGAACCTCGGCTCGCACGATTACAGTGCGCAGAAGTTGGTTTTTAGACGTGTCAACGGCGCTGCGCTGCTGTTGCACAGCACAGGCATTGAGAGCGAAGAGCGAAGCCAACATCAAGAATCTGCGCATATCTTTAACTCCTCAATCAAGAAATTTTCTTCATTCAACCATTGTTGATGACACAAAGTGTTGGAAGTTGACAAACAAGGCCGCATCCGGCTTTCAATGTAGGATGTTGAGGCAGGCGAATAGTTTTCGTTGGTCTCATTGATTGAATGCAAAGGACCCCGCGAAAGCGGGGTTTTTTGTTGGTGCCATGAAATGCAAGACAGAACCACTTAGCGGCAGGCGTTTGTTTGGGCGCAAATTGGGGCAATCTGATCGCGCCCCCTTGTCAGCCACGCCGCCGCTAGGCATAAAAGGCGCACTTATCTAGTTCGAAGGAATTTTGTGGGCCGCCTAATTGCCATTGTTGAAGACGAACCGATCATCCGTGCCAATTATGCCGATGCGCTCAAGCGCTACGGATATGAAGTACAAGTCTTCGCTGACCGCGCCACTGCCGAACGCGCGTTTGCGTTGCGCTTACCGGACTTGGTGCTGATCGACGTCGGTTTGGGCGATGAACCTGAGGGCGGGTTTGATTTATGTCGCGGCCTGCGTAGCCGTTCATCGACGCTGCCCATTGTCTTTTTGAGTGCGCGCGACACCGATTTCGACATTATTAGTGGCCTGCGCTTGGGCGCGGATGACTACCTAAGCAAAGATGTCAGCCTGCAACAGCTGCTAGCGCGCATCGTGACCTTGTTCCGCCGCGTGGAAGCATTGCGCCAACCTATCGGTTTGGAAGAAGTTTTGGAGCACGGCAAGCTGCGCCTGGAAAGCGAACGCATGCGGGTCATGTGGGGTGGAGTAGAAGTTGAGCTGACCGTGACCGAGTTTTGGATCGTTCACGCGCTGGCGCGCTATCCAGGGCATGTGAAAAACCGTGACCAACTGATGAGCGCCGCGCAAGTCGTGGTTGATGAAGCCACGATTACATCCCACATTAAACGCATCCGCAAAAAATTCATTTTTGTCGACACCGAGTTCGACGCGATCGATACCCAGCATGGGGTCGGGTACCGCTGGCGAGTTTGACCTCAAACGCGCCACATACCAGTTAATTAGGACGTCCCTAGGGCGACTAAAAGTTAGGGCGACTAAAAGTTGGGGCGACTAAAAGTTGGGGCGACTGAAAATTAGGGTGACTAAAAATTAGGGTGACTAAAAATTTGTCAGCAACAAAAATCTGCTGACAAATTAATTACTCAATCAAAGCGACCAAAATCTTATTTAAGCGTCCGCCAACACGATCACCTGATCATTCTCATCGAAAAACACGTCGTCGGACTTTTTCGGATTGACCTTCACGCCAAATCCCGCATCTTTGTTCTCAGCATGCTTTAAACGACGGTAGCCAATCGCCGTTTCATTCTTTTGCGCGGCGGCTTCCACCACCGTGTAAAAACTCATGCCGATGCCGGTTTTGACGTAATTACGTGCCGGGCGAATGCATATTTCAGAACCCACTGAGCTAAACAATTGCTTGAATACTGCGTCCAACTTTTTGTTTTCCGAAAGCTGCGAAAGCATCAAGCTGACGAGCTTGTCGCTGACGATAAAGTCATCTGCACGCGCCACTTGCGCCAGCGCGCGGTTGCGAATGTCCTGCATCTCGGAAACGATGCTCAATTTAACGCCTTTTGCATCCGCGATTTTTCGTAAATGCAGCAGCGTAATCAAGGTGTTCGCATCGGCCTGTTGAATCGGCAGGCTGGAATCACCCAACACAATCAAGTGATCAAAAGTTTCGGGCTTGAGCGATTCCAGGGTGCTGCGCGTGCTCAAAGTGCCTTTAGCAAAGCGCAGGCGCTGTTTGCTCAGATTTTGCGACAGCGTTAACAGTTGCGCGCGCACATCGTCTGACTCGCAAACCACCACAATTTCAGAACCCTCCGCGACATAGGCTTCCAATTCGCGAATGATCGCTTCGCCTTTTTTATTCCAACCTAGAATCAAGGTGCGCTCGGCCTTACTTGCTGCGGGCTCACTCAACTGAATCAGACTAGCTTCAAACGCCGGGCTAGCATTGGCGCTTACCACGACCGTGTCATCGTCCTCACTAATTGCGATAACCTGATCGCCCTCAGCAAATTGCGTGTCCATCGCCGGATTGATCAAAACGTCGCCATTTTGGCGCAAAAGGCCAATGACCGCCGAGCTTTCAAAGCGCATCAGCGCCTCGCGATAGCTTTTGCCAATCAACTTAGGCGCATCCGCAAAGTATATTTCTGCGCCATCGAAATCGAGCAGCTCGGTATAAACCACGCTTAAGCCTGACTGACGGCACGTCTGGGCGGTGACGCGCGCAATTAAATCGTCGCTAGGAACAAATATGGCTTCATCGCCACCCACCAAGGTCGCAGCTTCTAGGTTTTTATCGTCTTCAATTTCGGCAACGATGTGATAAGGCTCGCTGCGACGCTGCGGGTGATTGGTCAACGCCAACACCGTCTTAATGACGTAAATATCCGGCGATTCAACTTCTGGTGCCAACACGATAATCGAGCGTGCGGCATTCGGCATCGCCAACATCACATCATCTAAATCAATCGGGTTGCCGCTGCGGCAAATGACCCGCGTGTTTTTGGTATCCGGGAATTTCGCGCGAATCGCATCATCCATCTCGACTTTGTCGCGGTCCGCCAAAATTACAATCGCTGGATTTTTTTGATTGGCATTGGCGATCAGCAACTCGCCAATAATCGAAAACACTTTATTGGAAAAGCCCAAAATAAGCGTGTGATTGCTTTCCAGAACGCGCGAGCGGCCTTTGCGCATTTCATCCAGCCTTGCTTCCAAACCGCTGGTAATCGTACCAATCAAAATACTGACCACGAAAATACCGAAAATTGTGACCAGCAACATCAGCATACGTAACGCCCAGCCTTGATCACCCGCTAGATTTCCGGCGTCAAGTGCGTGCATTAGGCTTTGCCACCCGCCTTCAATAAAGCCAATTGCGCCGCTTTCAGGGCTGCTTTGCATTGCAAAAAGCGCGATAACAAATGCCGCAACTAGCACCATTACCGACGAAACGATAGCCAGCCACGCGATCATCGCCGCCGGGCCCTTTGAAAGCGTATTTTCAAAACGGTAGCGCAATCGGTCACGCCATGTGATCTCAGTGTTCATGCGGTTTAGTCCCTTGTTTTTATTAAATTATTTGACAATGATTTGGTAACAAACCCCTAATCAACAGCCACCCAAATGCGCTTGAAGAATACGCCAAGCGCATGTTGCTTTAGATCGATTTCTTTGCTGCCGCGCGCCTGATGCACGCTCAGCTGTTGATAGCGTATGCCGTCCAGATCATGGTAATGGCGCATTGTTTGCACCCGTTCGGATGCGTTGTTGTCATAACGGTATTGCAGAGCTGGCAAGCGCGGTGCACTCGCCGAAACCTTGTCTTTACCGCATTCGCTGTTAGCAAACTCAAATTCAAGCGCCTGCGCGTGCGCCTGGGGATAAAAACAGCTGGCTTGGCTAATCGCGCAGCCGACGCAATGACCCGCATCCGTGTATTCAAGCCACGCATTCCCCGAGGTCGACTGTGCCATCAGCAGCATCGAGCCATCGGCGCCAACGCCACCATCCACAACCCTCCAACCGCGCGGAATCAATAACCAGCCATAGCCAGTGATATGGATCCATTGAATCGACTTTGCTGCGCTGCGTGAGATGCTTTTTGGCAATACCGGCAGCTCAGCCAATGATTGGTCCAGCGGGCTAAGGTCAAGTCCAGTACGTGTTGCAACTGAAAAAGCTGGGATGTGCACGGTACCGGCCACGCGCGTACCGATTGCCGTTACTTTTAACTCGGCTGCACGCTCCGCGTCGATCGGTGCGCGCGCGTGTAGGGCAAAGGTCAAGCCGAGCAAAACTGCGGTCCAATAAAAACAAAACATTTGGCTGTTGCTTTGTATGCCAAGGCAAACAAGAAGCTTACGAAATATAGTCATAGCCCCCGAGTGTATGCGAGTGTTCCGGGATTCGATACGTTCAATCGCGGCAGTAATAGGTGCTCCTGCGATAGTCGCGGGGCGCGCGCTGTATAGTTCGCAATATGACTGCCGCTGCCGATTTTTCGACCTTGATCAAGACTAGCCACAATGAATCTACGGTCGGTTTAGCGCCGGGTGATCAGTGCGCGCCGCTGCCAATGGAAGACCCAACCCGTTATGCCAACGCGAAAGCGCTGTTTTGCGAACTATGTGATCTAGCCAGCAGCGAACGCGAGCAAAGGCTGCAAGCGCTAGATTCCGCCGGCGGTGAAAGCGCTGAGTTGGCAACGCTAGTACGCACACTACTTGAGCACGAAAATGCCCCAGACTTACAAAGGTTTGGTGCTCCGATTGCTGGGCTTCTTGCCGATTTAGCCAACACGGAGGAGCTGACACCGGGCACAAAGCTCGGCGCATGGACGCTAACCCGCAAAATTGGTGAAGGGGGCATGGGCAGTGTCTACGAGGCGCAGCGCAGCGACGGCCATTTCGAACAAGCTGCGGCGATCAAGCTGTTGCGCGGCGTGCCCAGTCCAGCCGCGTTGAAGTTTTTGGCAAGTGAACGCCAAATCCTCGCTGGCCTTACTCATCCAAACATTGCGCGGCTACTGGACGGCGGCGCGACACCAAAAGGCCAACCGTACTTGGTCATGGAGTATTTGGACGGCCTGACAATCGACCAGTTCTGCAGACAGCACAAAGCCCCGGTCGGCACCGTATTGCGGCTGATGATTGAGGTGTGTGGCGCAGTCAGTTTTGCACACTCGCGTCTGATCGTGCATTGCGATCTTAAGCCCAGCAATATTTTGGTCGATCACCACGGCAGGCCGTTTCTACTCGATTTCGGTATCGCACGGCTGCTCGGCAACGAACGCGCCGATAGCGCAGACGCGGCGCGGGACGCGCGCGCATTTACACCGGGTTGCGCGAGTCCAGAGCAGGAAAGTGGCGGCTCAATTTCCACGCTGACGGATGTCTATAGCCTAGGTCGCTTGCTGCAGGAGCTGCTCGCCGGCGTGCCAGCGGGCCGAAACGCCATGCGAATGTTCGTGACGCGCGAGCTACGCGCGATTGTGGCCATGGCCACGCAAATCAACCCGGCGGCGCGTTATGGCTCTGCCGCCGCACTTTCGCGCGATTTAACGCGCTATCTAGCGCACGAAGCGGTGCAGGCAATACCGACAGATTGGAGTTATCGCACGACAAAAATCTTGCAACGGCGCTGGCCAGTGGTGCTGGCGCTATCGGTATTTGCGTTGACGGTCGCGGCGTTCACGTGGCAACTTGCGCTTGATCGTGACCGCGCACTAGTCGCCGAACAGCGCGCGCTGGCGGCCCGCGACCAAGCGACGCAAGCGAGTACTGCAGCGCGCCAGATCAACGCGTTTCTCGGGAATATTTTAAGTTCAGTCGATCCTGACAACGCCCGCAGCATGGACCGCACACTGATGCGTACACTCCTTGACCAAGCTGCGGCGAGGGCGCGGAATGAACTTAAAGGCCAGCCGGTCATTCGTCGGCAAATTGAAACCGTGGTTGCCGACAGCTACCGCGCGATTAGTGAATACAACGCCGCGGTGCTGCATTATGAGTTAGCACTGCAAACGTTTGACCAGGCAACCGCAGAAGCGAATGGGGTGCGCAACGAACTCGAACTGCAGTACAAACGCATCGTTGCACTCATTGACGCCAACCGCCTCACCGAAGCGCAGGTATTGCTGTTGCCCAGCATCGCTAGCGCGGAAAAAATGCTGGGGCCCAACGACGAACTGACACTGAAATTGTGCACGCAGCAGGCGTATCAGCTTTTCCGGGCTGGTCAACTCAAGGCGGCACTGAGCTCCGCGCAAGATACGCAGCGCCGCTTCGAGGCTAGTCATGCGATCACACCGGAGGCTTGGCTGCAGCAACTGAATATCCTTAGCCTACTGTTATCCAATAGTGATCAGTTCACCGCAGCCGAAGCACTGATGCAACGCGCAGTCGCCGTTGCCACGAAAAGCTTTGGCCCGCTGCATTCGCGTACATTGCGTTCGCGTCATAGCCTTGCGGTGCTTTTGTTGCAATCTAAACGGCGCAGCGACGCGGTGAACGTGCTCAAGCCGCTGCTCGCCGACATGGAGCGCGCATTGGGCCCGACCGCGCTGCTTACAATTTCTGCGGTGTCGAATTTGGGCACAGCGCTGCGAGGCAGCGGGCAATTGGCGGACAGCGCACAGTACTATCGCCTCGCCTACGAGCGCTCGCTCGAAAAATTCGGTGCACTGGATGCGTTGACGCTGGATATGGCGAACAATCTGGCGCTGTATGAAATCGCGGCGGGTAAGCCGCAGCAGGCACTTGCGCGTATGCAGCCCGTCATCGCTGCGTCGGAACGGCTGCACGGACGTTTGCATCCTTCATTGATTGAAGCGCTGCGCACGCGTGCGAAAGCATTTAGTGCGCTGCGGCAAAATGTCCAGGCCCGCATGAGCTGGCGAGACGTCGTTGCACGCGATCTGGAGCTCTACGGGCCCAAAGACTCAACGACCACGAGTGATCAAGCCGCGCTGGCAGCGCTTGAAGGTAGGAAAATGTAAGCGTTACTCTGCAGGTGTTCGTGCCGGCAGCACAGAATTCATACCCAACCACCGCTAAAGCGCTACGCGGTGGTTTGCGCTCCGAAGCCACACTTGCCACTAAACTCGCCGCCACGCAATTTTGAGTCCGTGCAGCACATGCCAATTTATGAATTTGAATGCCGCAGTTGCGGCAACGTATGGGATGCGTTGCAAAAAAGCTCGGACCCAGATCCGGATATTTGTCCGAATTGCGTGAATCCAGTGGTGGTGCGGCGCATGACGGCGGCGGCATTTCGCCTGAAGGGCGCGGGCTGGTACGAAACTGACTTTAAGAAAGAAGGTGATACCAAGCGTAATCTGGTGGAGGGATCAAGCGGAGACTCGTCGAAGTCCGAGGTAGCCGCTAGTCCGACTTCGAGTGAAAAAGTACCGGAGAAAGCTGCCTCAGTTGAAAAATCTACGAGCGAAAAGGCAGCGCCGCCCGCAGCTGCGCCTTCGCCTTCTGCGCCGTCCACGCCATCGGGCTCTAGTAGTTAGCACTCATCGAGCTATCTAACCGCTCCACGTCACCCCGGCGTTCGCCGGGGTGACGAGGGGCAAGGTTTAGTTGGCAATTCACCCACTACCTCGTCGCCGAAACCACCCCATAAAGCTCCGCCAGTAGCTCAGCCAGCGAACGATCGCGCGTTTCCAGGTGCACTTCGGGCTTCAGCGGCACCTCATAAGGCGAATCGATACCGGTAAACCCGCGCAATTGCCCACTTCTTGCCTTGGCATACAGGCCTTTGACGTCGCGGGTTTCGGCCACTTCCAATTGCGTGTCGACAAACACTTCAACGAACTGATCGGGGCCAAACAGCGCACGTGCGGCGTCGCGGTCGGCGCGAAACGGTGAAATCAAGCTGACCAATACAATCAAGCCGGCATCGACCATCAGCTTCGCGGTTTCTGCGACCAAGCGTACGTTTTCCTTGCGATCTGCATCGCTGAAGCCCAAATAGCGCGTGAGCCCGTGCCGTAAATTGTCGCCGTCTAAGACATACACGTGCTGGCCGGCATCGGTCAACGCGCGGTCTAGCCCGCTGGCAAGCGTGGATTTTCCGGCGCCAGATAAGCCAGTAAACCACACACACTTGGGCGTTTGGCGCTTTTGCTGGATGCGCTCTTGGTGGCTGACCAGCATCGGCTGCCAGCGCACGTTGTTGCTGGAATTCGCTTCGACCACGGTTCCAGCGGCCACGGTGGCGTGGTCGTGGCGGTCAATCAAAATGAAACTGCCCAATACGCGGCTATCGTTGTAGCGCTCCAGGGAAATGACTTGATCCAAGCGCAGTTTGCATAATGCAACATCGTTGAGTTCAAGCACCGTCGCATCGCGCTGTGTTTGGGTATCGATATCAATCAGGTATTTGATTTGCTCGATCCGAGCATTGACGGTGCGGGTGCCTAGTTTCAGCAGGAACGACTGCCCCAGCTGTAGCGGGTGCTGCGTCATCCACAGAATGCGCGCATCGAATTGATCCGAGCGCACCGGAGTCTGGGTCAGGCTGGAAATCACGTCCCCGCGGCTCACGTCAATTTCACCGTCTAGCGTCAGCATAATACTGTCGCCAGAAATCGCGGACTCAACGTTATCGGTGCCACGTAAAATGGAAGTAACTTGCGCCTGCAGGGCTTTTGCGCCTTTTTGTCCAGCCGTCAATGCCACGCTGGAATTGACCGTAATTTGATCGCCGACGCTGACTTCGCCCGCGGCGATGGTGCCGGCAAAGCCGCGAAAATCTTGATTCGGGCGGCATACCCACTGCACTGGTAGACGAAAGCCCAGCGCTTGTTCTGAACTCAGATCACTGGCGGCAGGCGCTGATTCCAGTGCGCTAAGCAAACTTTCCCCCGAATACCAAGGTGTGTGCGTGCTGGCTTCAATTAGATTGTCGCCCGCTAGCGCGGAAAGCGGAATTGCTTGGACGTGATTGATGCCTAAACCCTTTGCCAGCGCCAAATATTGCGTTTCTATGTCGCGAAAAACGGCCTCTTGATAGTCAACCGCGTCCATTTTATTGACCGCTAAAATGACGCGCTTAATGCCTAATAAGGACAAGATAAAACTGTGCCGCCGCGTTTGCGTGAGCAAACCTTTGCGTGCATCTACCAGCACAATCGCTAGGTCCGCAGTCGATGCACCGGTCGCCATATTGCGCGTGTATTGTTCGTGCCCTGGGCAGTCGGCGACGATAAATTTGCGTTTGAGCGTGCTAAAAAATCGATACGCCACATCGATGGTGATGCCTTGTTCGCGTTCCGCTTGTAAGCCATCCAGTGCCAAAGCGTAGTCAATCGCCTCGCCCTGGGTGCCGTGTTTGCGGCTATCTTTTTCCAGCGCGCCCAATTGATCGTCGTAGAGGCTGCGCGTTTCGAACAGCAGCCGACCGATAAGTGTGCTCTTGCCATCATCTACACTGCCGCAGGTAATAAAGCGCAGCACGGATTTGCTTTCGTGTGCCTCGACATAGCGCTCAAATTCGCTGCGTTCGCTGGTTTCATTCAGCATGGTTTTTACTCCGTAATTTGTTTAGCCGCATTAGAAATAGCCCTCGCGTTTTTTCTTTTCCATCGAGGCACTGGCATCGTGATCAATTAAGCGGCCTTGGCGCTCGGAGTTTCTGGATTGCAGCATTTCGGCAATAATTTCTGGCACGCTGGTGGCGTTGGAGTGCACCGCACCGGTCAATGGATAGCAGCCTAGTGTTCTAAAGCGTACTTTTTCCGTGCGCGGCGTTTCACCCTCGCGCAAGGTAAAGCGTTCATCGTCAAGCATAATCAAGGTGCCATCACGCTCAACAACGGGGCGTTCTTCAGCAAAATAGAGCGGCACCACGGCAATATTTTCGCGCTGAATATAGAGCCAAATGTCCAACTCGGTCCAGTTCGACAACGGGAAAACTCGCACGCTTTCGCCTTTGTGGATATGGGTGTTGTACAAATTCCAAAGCTCTGGACGCTGGTTTTTGGGATCCCAGGCATTGCTGGACGAGCGAAAGGAAAAGACGCGTTCTTTCGCGCGTGACGCTTCTTCATCGCGGCGCGCGCCGCCAATGGCAGCATCAAACTTACCGATGCTCAACGCTTGTAATAAGCCCTGCGTTTTCATCACGTCAGTAAAAACTTTGGCGCCATGCTCAATCGGGCTTAAGCCGCGTGCGAGGCCGTCTGGATTTTTGTGTACCCGTAAATCCACGCCGTATTGCTTGACCACTTGATCGCGCAGCGCATACATGGCCTTGAACTTCCAACCAGTATCCACGTGCAGCAAAGGCATCGGCGGCTTAGCTGGGTAAAACGCTTTGATCAACAAGTGCAGCAGCACGGCACTGTCTTTGCCAATGGAATACAACAATACCGGGTTGGCGAACTCGGCGGCTACTTCACGCAAGATCTCAATGCTTTGCGATTCGAGCCAATCAAGATGCGAGCGCGCCGGTTTGGCTTTCAACGTGGTGGCAGGGTGTGACACGGGTTGTGTGGTCATTTTGCTAGATTTCGCTAAATAGGAACTCAAGTCACTCAGCTTAACGCCTGCGCGCCCAGCATCGTATGACTGGGTGTTATCCGACCGCGCCGCATCGAAACGTATTTCCTCTGCACGTACTTCCTTTTCCGTATCGCTCACCAGCGAGACTTCATCCCAAACGGTGGCTTCAGATCTTGCGATATGTGTCATAGCCCTTTCCCTAAATTTAAAACACTTAATAAGATCACCAAGCTGCCAATCGCGGTCATTGCGACTCGAGCTGGAACCAGCTTGGTCAACGACGCAGCCAGGGGTGCTGCGAGCACGCCACCTAAAATCAGTCCGGCGATAAGCTGTAGGTGCGCTAAGCCAAAAGTGGCAAAAAGCACGGCGGAAATGGCGACAGTGACAAAGAACTCCGCTGCATTTGCGCTGCCAATGGCTATGCGTGGCTCGTGGCTTTTCGCGAGCAGGCTGCCGGTGGTCATCGTGCCCCAACCGCCGCCGCCTACGGCATCTAAAAAGCCTGCGACCAAGCCTAAACTCGGCCCCGTCTTTTTTGCGATTGCACTGGGTTGCCAGTGCCACGCGCGCTTTAACAACAGCGTGCCCAAGCCTAAAAGATAGACGGCGACGACGGGCTTTAGCCATTCGTTGCTGACGCGCGAAAGCAAGAGTGCGCCAACGACGCCACCCAGTACGCCAGGAATTGCAAGTTTCCAGACCAGTTTTGCATCGACATTGCCAAAGTAGCTGTGGCTAATGCCGGAAACGCCGGTCGTTGCGATCTCGGCGGCATGCACGCTGGCGCTGACGGCTTGCGGCGGAACCCCAAAGAACAACAGTAGGCTAGAACTGGTCAAGCCATAAGCCATGCCCATCGCGCCGTCGACCAACTGCGCAAAAAAGCCAATCGCGACCAGCATAAAGAACGCAGGGGATATGAATTGCGGCATTGTTCGACCGAAAAGCTGCACGTGGGTCGAGGTGTCGCTGAGCGCTTGAAGCAAATCGAAGGGCATAGTTTGGTGTTTCAAAGTTGAGCCGCAAGCTTGCCGGACAAACTTTAGAAAGCTGAAATAACCAAACAGAATATATGTATCGCTAAACGTGCTTGGCGCGTGTTACGCGAGCGGACTAATTTGCAGGCTCTGCTCCATTTAGATCGACGCGATGCTAAATATTTCCGCCACCACCGCCATAATCCCGCTCTCGCACGAACGCAGCGCATTGCTGGCGCAGCTTTGCGATGGTTTGGACGCAGCTAGCTTCTGGTGGATTTCAGGCTACGCCGCCGCGAGCGCGCAAGCGTTGCAAAAGCCAGCGCAAAGCTCACACATTAGTGATGCGCCTGCCGCTGAAGCTACTGTTTCGACGGCGCATACAGCCACCATTATTTATGGCACACAAACCGGTAATGCCAAGCAGATCGCGCATTCGTTTTCCGAGCAATTGCTAAGCGCTGGAATTCACGCGCGGGTTTTGCGCGGTGACGCTTATCCGCTGAAAGATCTTAAGACGGAAAAAACGCTTTATTTGGTGATTAGCACGCAGGGCGATGGCGACCCACCGGAAGATTCACGCGCTCTCGTCGAACATATTTTAGGTCGACGCGCACCGAATTTGGCGCATTTGCATTTCGCCGTGTTGGGCTTAGGCGATTCTAGCTATCCGAAATTTTGCTCAGTTGCCAAAGCTTTGGATGCACGTCTGAGCGAGCTAGGCGCGCAGCGCTTGCAGGCGCGCGGCGATGCTGATGTCGAAATCGAACAAGTCGCAACACCGTGGTTGGCAGATGCATTACGCGAGGCAAAATTAAGGCTTAAATCCACGCCGCCCGCTTCGTCAGTGACGTTTTTGCCCGTGCGCGCACCTGCGCGTGCAGCGCCAAGCCTATACAGCAAAGAGCGCCCGTTTCCGGCAAAAGTGCTTCAAAATCAACGCATTACCACGCGTTCCAGCGCTAAAGATGTGCGCCACATTGAGCTGTCCTTAGAAGGTTCGGGTTTAAGCTACAGCCCGGGCGATTCTTTGGGCGTTTATCCGGAAAATGAACACAGCGCGGTGCAGGAACTCTTGGCTGGCCTGCATTGGTCTGCCGATAACGAGACTTCGTTGCAGGGCCAAACGCATAGCACCGGCCGATGGCTTAGCCATCAGCGCGATATTGCCAAGCTCAGCCGTAGCCTAGTTGAAGCTCACGCCGAACGCAGTGGCGATGCATCCCTACGCAGTTTGGTCCAACCCGAACACGGCGAAAAATTGCGTGAGTTTTTGAGCAACACACATTTGGTCGACTTGCTGGCGCGCTATCCGCTCGCAAATGCGCGTAATTGGCAGCCCGCCGAGTTACTGCCGCTGCTGCGCCCGCTGGTGCCAAGGCTTTATTCGATTGCCTCCGCTGCATCGCAAGTCGGCGCCGAGGTGCATTTAACGGTGGCGCATGTGGCTTATGCGCTAAATAGTACCTCGCGCTTTGGCGCGGCCTCGCATACCTTGGCAACGGCCAAAGACGGCGCGAGTCTGCCAGTTTTCATAGAAACCAACGAGCGCTTCCGGCTGCCGACCGACCGCGCTAAAGATGTGATCATGATTGGCCCAGGCACCGGCGTCGCGCCGTTTCGTGCGTTTTTGCAGGAACGCGTTGAGACCGGTGCAAGCGGCCGCAACTGGCTGTTTTTTGGCAATCCACATTTTCGCGAAGATTTTCTGTATCAGCTGGAATGGCAGCAAGCGCTTAAGGCAAAAAGCCTGCACCGCCTTGATTTGGCGTTCTCACGCGATGGCGCGAATAAAGTCTATGTGCAGCACCGCCTGCTTGAGCAGGCGAAAGCGCTGTTTAGCTGGCTGGAAAATGGTGCTCATTTGTATGTCTGTGGTGATGCCACGCACATGGCGAAAGACGTGGATGCCGCAT
>JAYVAQ010000334.1:0-4374 GCA_043750875.1 Rhodanobacteraceae bacterium | reverse complement strand
CGCGGCATCAACGCACTTCAAAACCCGCCGCAAAAATTCGGTCGATCTGCATCGGTGCGCCAGCGGCAATCCAGTCGTATATGCGTGCTTGCAGAGTTGCGCTCAACGGTATTCTGCCCAACGGCATGCGTCCGGCACCTTGGTGAGCCCCGGGTGCGGTGCAATTGATTTTGCGAAACAGCAGCGAGCCCGTCGGGTTGCTGGGCGCGACCAATAGAATGCTCAGGCCGGGTGCCCAAGGGTGTTGAGCACAAACCCGTGGCTTAGGTGGAATGCCACGTCATGCTGGTCGAACCGCGTGGCGTGGTGAATACGGGCGAAGCCGGTGGCGCGCTGACGGCGCAAAATGATGTTTGGGTTTAGGGATCAATGCCAATGGCTACAGTGATGCGCGCAATTCAGGCCAATACTACGACCCTTGCCGTGGATGCGATTGTAAATGCCGCTAATTCCTCGCTACTTGTTGGAAGCGGTGCAGACGGCGCGATTCATCGTGCTGTCGAACCTGATATGGTACATAAATGCCGCTTGTTGGGCGGATGCAAAACCGGCCAAGCCAAGATGACCAATGCTTACCAATTGGTATAGGAAGCAATCGTGTCACCAGCCGCCATTTAGATCAGATCAACGCCAATCGGGCGTTAATGTCGAGATCGAACCTGCCGTACGGATTGACGTGTTCCCAGATCAGCGGCGTCAGGGCGGCATAGTCGCGCGGTGTCATCTTTCCCTGCCAATGCGGTTGTGCGAGCACCTTCTGGATCATCAACGTGTTGATGTAAAACATACTGTTCTGGATCACCCTCCCGCTGTGGGATAACGCGCCTTATGCGCTAATCGGCGAAACGCCTGAAGCAAGCGAGACGATCGCGCTGCAACAGCTAAAATTGCAACTGCCGATACGGCTGAGACGCGCGGGGCTTTTAGCAGGGCGATCTGCCAGCTGATCGGGCAAGGCTTGAGCAGGATGCGTAGTTAAAAAGGTCCGAATCAACAGGATGTGGAAGAGCGCCACACTAACTTGCTTTTAACTTGGACGAAAGCACTAGCGCTAAGACGACGTCTAGCCTTGAGCCACCTCAGTAGGCTGCTCATGATCGATGTCAAACTGCAATCAGACGGCTTTGTTTTTTACCTTCCTACTGGCTTTTGCTGAAAGCGCATTTGCGCTCGATCCAAAGCCGCAGGCCGAAGTCTCGCGTGATCGACGCGGCGCACAAGTGCGTATTCGCCACATATTGATTGCGCCGCAGCCTATTTTTGATGAAAGCAAACCCGGCGAGCGCAAGCGAATTTTTCGTTGGGCGAATAATTTGCACGTTGACACGCGTGAAGTCACGATTCGGGCGCAGCTTTTGTTTGCTGAAGGTGATCTCTATTCCGAGCGCGTGCTGCGCGAAACCGAGCGCAATTTGCGGCGCTTGCGATTTTTGCGTGAACCGCAAATACGAGTGACTGATCGCGCCGATGGGTTTGTTGACCTAGAAGTTCGTACGACCGATGTCTGGACCTTAAGTCCCACACTTAAATTTGGCCGCAATGGCGGTGCCAATCGCAGCAGCATCGGCATTGAGGACTTAAATTTTTTAGGCTTAGGCAAGCTCCTCAAAGCCGAATTTCGTCAAACCCGGGATCGCGATAGCAAAGTACTGGCGTATAGCGACCCAAATCTGGCTTTTGGCCGCTGGACTCTGGATGCAGCCTACAGTCTCAACAGTGATGGTCACACGAGCCGCTTTGCCATTGACAAGCCGTTCTATTCGTTAGAAACACAGCGAAGTTTTGGCCTGCAAATCAACGATGACGATGGACTGTTGCGTCGCTATGCGCTGGGCGAAGAACTAGGTGCCTATCAACGCAAATTTCGCACCGCCGAACTGTACTTTGGGCGTTCAGCTGGCCTGATTGATGGCTGGGCGACACGCCGCAGCTTTGGTTTGGCATTTGAACACGCATGCTTTAACAAGGACTTGCTCTTTAATGCAGGTCTAGTCAACACGTCGCCGAGCATCGGTGCGTTGCCAGATAACCGTCGCTTTGCGTCGGCATTTATGCAGTGGGAGTGGCTGCAGGAGGACTTCGCGACCACTATTAACAAAGATCAAATTGGTCGGACTGAAGACGAAGCGTTTGGGCAGCATTATTTGCTGCGAGCGGGCCTAGGCAGTGCCAATACGAATAGCACGGGCGCGCAGGCTGCCGGGTTTTACCTGCTGCAGGCCTCGGACGGCTTTCGCCTGAGCACCTCACAGTCACTGTTTTACGAACTTTCACTTGCAGCTAGACAAGATCGCTCGGGCGTTGCAAACCAACTACTGAATATCGGCACCCGCTATTTTTACCGGCAGAGTGATCGCAGTACCAGCTATATATCGTTGCGAACCAGTTTCGGTCGGCGGCTAGATTTAGACCAAGAGATAATTTTGGGGGGTGAGCAAGGACTGCGCGCCTATCCAATTGCCTTTCAAACCGGCGACAAGAGCGCTGTGCTCACGCTGGAGCAGCGCTACTTCACCGACTACCAACCGCTGCGTCTGTTCAGCGTTGGCGCTGCCGCATTTGTCGATGTCGGTCGGGTATGGGGAGACAATGCCGCAGGTGCGCCCCTGCTTGGCACGCTGAAGGATGTCGGCATTGGCCTTAGGTTAGGTAATTTACGATCCGCGCGCGCCAACATGTTGCACATCGACATCGCTTGGCCCTTGGATGACCCGCGCGGATCGAGTCCGCAATTCAGCATCGAGACGCGCACGCGCTTTTAGCGGGCGGCAATTCCAATTCCAAAAATTCACACGAGGAAAAAGCATGAGCGATCATTATTCGTCGGTAATAAAAATGTGCCTACTGCTTGCCAGCAGTTGTTTATGCGGTGCGGCTAGCGCTGCGGCGCAGCCCTCCTCAAGCAGCAACCGCGCAATGCTTCAGTGCGCAGAACTTTACGAAACATTGACGGAATCCGCGCAAAAGCTGGATGAGAAAAGCTACGAGAGCCTGCAAAAACAAGTGCATGGCCTGTCGCAGCAATGTGCTGGCGCACTTAGTGCGCCGCAGCGCAAACGCCTTGAAACTGAATCACGTGAAACGAGTGCTGCGTGGCTAGCAAAGGATCGCGATGCACTTGCGCTCCATGCGGTCGAGATGTATCGAATTATGGTCGAACGCGCCGACCATGGAAGCGTTCCGCGTGAGGTGGCGTTGATGGACTACGCGGGCTTTCGTTTGACGGCCTTGGCAAAGCAGCCGGTGATCAACTGGACTGCTGTTGCGCAGACTGCGAATGAAGCAAACGGTTGGTGGCTGGCTATTCGGCCAGCGATGCAGGATCGCAACCTGCGCGCAGCAGTGAACCATACGATTTCGGGCTGGCGTAGCGCCGTACGTGACCACAACGACAGCTTATTGCGCTACGCCAGCACGCTAGATTTAATTTTAGTCGACGGGCTTGAAGTTCATTTCGCGCGCAAAACAGCGCGGAAGTAATGCGCAAGTCATATACCAACACGCCGCCTTGGCTACTTTGGATGCTATTGCCCTTGGCCTTAGTGCCGCTGTTGATCTGGTTGGAAAGCAGATTCGATCTAAAAACGAGTGCACTTTTTTTCAACGTTTCGAGCGCTTCATTTCCCTGGCGCGAGCATTGGTTTACCCGCGGCTTGCTGCATCGTTTTGGCCGTCTTCCAGCGGCGTTAGTCTTCCTCGGGTTTGTAGTGGCATGTCTGTACCAACGGCGTATTGGACACTTGCTTCGGTTCGCGCAAATGCGCTTCGTCTGCGTCACCATGCTTGTTTGCGTGGTTGCTGTGAATCTAATTAAGCGCAGCTCAAACAGCGCATGCACCTGGGATTTAATCGAATTTGGCGGACGCTTTCCGCATCTTGGCTGGTTTGATTCACTGCCACTTGCGATGGTGCCTGGGCACTGCTGGCCAGGCGCGTTTTCACTGAGTGGTTTTGCGCTGTTTGCTGTCTATTTTTATCTTTATGACCTTGCAAACTACAAGCGCGCGAATGTGTTGCTGGTAGTGGTTTTGTTGTACGCCAATGCGCTGGGTTTCGTGCAGGTAATGCGCGGCGCGCACGGCATTTCGCACCAATTGTGGACGGGATTTTTTTGTTGGTATCTATGTTTGACCTGCTATTGGGTCTACTCCCGACCCGCGCGGAAAATTTAACTTTCTCATTGCACAAAAGGAATTTATGGCGAGTAACGAACCCCGTGGGCCGAGGCAAATTATTCAAGCTGCGCGTTACTCCGTGCAGGGCTTTCGTGCCGCATGGAAGTTTGAATCTTCGTTTCGACTGGAAATGCATCTGACGTTTTATTTAGTGCCGATTGCATTCTGGCTGGGTCGAACTGCACTTGAGAAAGCGATC
>JAYVAQ010000333.1:0-8338 GCA_043750875.1 Rhodanobacteraceae bacterium | reverse complement strand
CAATATAGCCAGCCAAAACAACCCAGCTTGGCGTCGGTGAAACTAAAATCTCTTCGACATATCGGCCAAATTTTGAACCGAAGAAGGAACTGGACACGTTGCCATAAGCGTTTTGAATCACGCTCATCATCACCAAGCCCGGCACAATGAACTGGATATAAGAGAAATCACCCATGTTGCCAATGCGGCTGCCAATCAAGTTACCGAAAATTAAAAAATATAGCGTCATTGTGATCGCAGGTGGCACCAAGGTTTGGCCCCAAATGCGCAAAATTCGTGAAACCTCTTTAATAACGATGGTTTTAAATGCTACCCAGCTGGCGTTATGACTCATATTGCTGCTCCAGCGTTATTCTCGGGCTTATTGCCATCATTAACGATGCGTACGAATAATTCTTCCAAGCGATTTGTTTTATTGCGTAAGGATTTTACCGCAACGCCAGCAGCCGATAACTTACCGAATAAGCCGTTAAGCTCAAGGCCTTTAGGAACCTCAACTTCTAGGGTTTGCGAATCTACTAGCACCACATTAAAGCCAGACAACACCGGCGGCGCATCTAGCGGCTTGCTTAAATCCAACACAAAAGTTTCTTTATCCAATTTCGTCAACAAAGATTTGACGCTGGTATTTTCGATAATTTGGCCTTTATCAATAATCGCAATATTGCGACACAGGCTTTCCGCTTCTTCTAAATAGTGCGTGGTCAAAATCACGGTGGTGCCCGCCGCGTTGATTTCTTGCAAAAATTTCCACATCGAGCGGCGAATTTCGATATCCACACCAGCCGTCGGTTCGTCCAAGATCAACAGCCGCGGTTCGTGCACCATCGCGCGGGCGATCAGCAGACGTCGCTTCATGCCGCCAGAAAGCGTACGCGAAATCGCGTTGCGCTTGTCCCAAAGCTGCAGCTGATTCAAGTATTTCTCGGTACGTAGTTTCGCTAGCTCGCGTGGCACGCCGTAATAGCCGGCTTGATTGACGCAAATGTCGAACGGCTTTTCGAACTGATTGAAATTGAATTCTTGCGGCACTAGGCCGATTTCACGCTTGGCCTGCGCACGATTCTTGCGCAGGCTGGCACCGAATACTTCGACATCGCCCTCGCTTAGGTTGACCAAACTGGACGTGATGCCGATCAGAGTGCTTTTCCCGGCACCATTGGGCCCAAGCAACGCAAAAAAATCGCCCGCTTGCACGGTTAATGACACACCTTTCAATGCTTGCACGCCGTTGTCGTAGGTTTTTCGTAAGTTGATGACGCGTAAGGCGTCCATTGCGTAGCCTGAACTAAACCGAGGCACGAAGTATCCGGGTGCGGCGTTATTCGCGCCAGCTAAAAGGGTTGGGGATATGCTGCGCGCCTCTAAATAGTCAGAAAGCGCGTGCAGCTGGCCGCGCTAAACTTAAGAACTTTAAGAAGGATCTGCAATGGCCGCACATTTTCCGCTCAAATTGATTGATAGCCGCATGTTGGCCGCAGACGTACGCCATTTGGTGTTCCAGCGCAGCGATGGCGAGGCGATCAACTATATTCCCGGCCAGTTTTTGCAGATCCACTTTGAAGTCAATGGCGCCCCAAGCAAACGCAGCTATAGCTTGGCGAACCCGCCGGAGCTTGATATAGCGGTGAACAATGTTGAAATTGCGGTCAGTTATGTGAAAGGCGGCGCAGCTACCGCGCTGCTAAGCGAATTAGAAGTCGGCGGTGAAATCACCGGCAGCGGGCCTTACGGCCGCTTTTGCTTGATGGATGCCGACAAAAATGCGCGCTATCTACTGATCGGTACCGGCACCGGGATTACCCCGTATCGTGCGATGTTGCCAAAATTGGCGGAACTGATACAAAGCCGCAATGTGCAAGTCGCAGTGATCCAAGGCGCACGTACGCACGCCGAGCTTTTGTACGGTGATGAATTTCAGGCCTTCGCAGCTTTGCACCCGAACTTTCGCTATTTCGCGTGCACCTCACGCGAGGCGTCTGGCGGCTATGTCGGCGACCGCGCGGGCCATGTGCAGTGTGTATTTGCCGAGCTCAATTTGGATGGCGCGAGCGAGATTGCGTATTTGTGCGGCAATCCAAATATGGTCGACGAAAGTTTTACGCAGCTCAAAGAGGCGGGCTTTCCGGTGCCTGCGGTGCGCCGCGAAAAATATATTTCATCGAAATAAGCCCAATTAAGCGTGCACCCCCGCAACCGACACCAAGGTCATTACGATTTTGCGCAGCTAGTGCAAAGCTGCCCGGAGTTGGCAAGTTTCCTAATCCAAAACCCGAGCGGCGATACCACGATTGATTTTGCTGATACGAGCGCGGTGCAGGTGTTCAACCGCGCGCTATTGCGCAGCCAATATGGTGTTCAGCACTGGCAGTTGGCCGATGGCTATTTATGTCCACCGATTCCCGGCCGGGCGGATTATCTGCATGGTTTAGCGGACCTCATTGACGTCCCAACGGATCGGGCTTTGCGCGTTTTGGATATTGGTGTAGGCGCAAACTGTATTTATCCATTGCTGGGTCATGCTAGCTATGGCTGGCAGTTTGTCGGAACGGATATTGACGCCAACGCATTGGGCTGCGCCCAGGCGATCATTGACGCCAATAATCTGGCTGGCGCGATTGAGTTACGTCTGCAAACGCAGCGCGGCAAGATCTTTGCAAACGTATTAAATGCTGAAGAGCGCTTTGATCTGTGCCTGTGTAACCCGCCATTTCATAGTTCTGCCGAGATTGCCGAGTCTACAAACCGACGTAAGTGGCGCAATTTTGGCATGCTTGAAAACGCCGCCACCGGCGCGCTAAATTTTGGCGGCAAAGGGGCTGAGTTGTGGTGTACGGGTGGTGAGGCCTCTTTTATCAAGCGCATGGTCAATGAAAGTGTTGCGGTGCGGGATCAGGTTTTATGGTTCTCAAGCTTGGTGTCTAAAGCCGGGAATGTGCCCGATATTCAAAAGCAGCTAAAAAAGCTCGGTGCGCTAGACGTGCGTACGGTGCCGATGGCGCAAGGCAATAAGCAATCGCGCTTTGTTGCCTGGAGTTTTCTGGATGCCGATCAGCGCGGTGCTTGGCTGGCTTAGCGGCACTTTGCATCTGAGCCCGCTCCATGGCAACGTGCGGCATCAACTTTTAACACCGAGCCCAACTTGACCGCTTCAGCCCCCGAAGACAACCCGCGCCCGGAAGAAGAACCGCAGCCGCAAGACGAATCTCAAGCGGAAGACGAATCTCAGCCGGAAGACGAGCCGGCAGAGCCGCTTTGCGGTAACTGCGAAACCCTGCTGACTGGGCCGTTTTGCCATATGTGCGGGCAAGCGGTGCGCTCGCCCGTGCGCGAATTTTTTAGCTTTATGTTCGACAGTGCCACCGAATTCATGCGCCCGGACGGCAAATTTTTCCGCTCATTAGCAGCACTCTATTTCCGCCCAGGCTTGCTAACGACGCGCTATTTGGCCGGCCAGCGCATGAGCTTCATTAAGCCAGTAAAGCTTTATCTGAGTCTGAGCCTGGTACTTTTTTTGCTCGTTAGCTTTGAGTTGAGCTTTAAAACTGGGTTACGTCCAGTGGTCAAGGCGAAAGGCACTGACGTCACTATGGGTTTTGAGGGGCCTGTCATAAGCGCGGAAAAAGCAACTGACGCCGCAACGCCGAATGCCGCTACAGCCAAACCAACAACGGTTGCCGCAAAACCAGAATTACCGCGCGATGCAGAGCGCGCGCTGATCGTGGTGGATAACGACAAGTTTGTTGACTTCAACGTTAAGGGCAAGCCTTGGCACGAAACCGACAATCCGCTGGTGGTGAGTTGGTTGCCGGGCTTTGCCAACAACTGGCTCAACGGCAAACTGACGCGCCTCAATGAAGTTGGCGACGAAGCGCAAAAGCATCCGGAAAGAGTTCTGGAAAGCTTATTTCGCGTATTGCCGACGATGATGTTTTTATTGCTGCCGGTATTCGCGCTAGTACTTAAGCTGCTTTATGTTTTTCGCAGAAGGCTCTATGCCGAGCACTTACTCGTGGCAGTGCAAAGCCACAGTTTTATATTCTTGAGTTTTATTTTGCTAATTTTATTGACCGATGTAGCCGCGTTAATGGGGCCAAATGTGGAAAGCTACACCACGCCATTAGCTTTTATTGTTGGCTTTTGGATACCGATTTATCTGTTTATGATGCAAAAACGGGTGTATCGCCAGGGCTGGTTTTGGACAACCTTTAAATACGTGATCGGTGGTTTTACCTACAGCATGCTGTTGAGCATCGGCCTAACGTTTTCTATCGTCGCCGCCTTGGTCAATATGTAAATGCACGCTGCGCAGGAATTTGATGTCGCGATTATCGGCGGCGGTGCTGCGGGGTTAATGTGTGCCCTGACCGCCGGACAAGCGGGCCTGCGCGTCGTGGTGCTAGAGCACGCCAATCGCGTTGGCAAAAAAATTCTAATGAGCGGCGGCGGCCGCTGTAACTTCACCAATATCGGCACCAGCCCGGCAAATTTTATTTCGGCGAACCCGCACTTTTGTAAGTCTGCGCTTGCGCGTTACCGCCCCATAGATTTTATAGCGCTGGTGGAAAAACACGGTATTGCGTATCACGAGAAAGAACTAGGGCAGTTGTTTTGCGACGATTCCTCGAAACAGATCGTGAAAATGCTAGTTGACGAGTGCGATGCTGCGGGCGTGCAAATTCTGACGTCAACCCAAATCCAATCGATCGTGCAAACCGAGCCTGGCTTCCTGCTTGCCACCGGCGCGGGTGCGTTTCGTGCGGGCAAGTTGGTTGTCGCCACCGGAGGATTAAGCATTCCTGCGATGGGCGCAACCGGCTTTGGCTATGAAATTGCGCGCCAATTTGGTCACACCGTGTTGCCAACCCGCGCGGGCTTGGTGCCACTGACCTTGAGCGGCCGCTACTCTGAGCAATTTGCCGAACTGTCGGGCGTTGCCTTGCCAGTGCGGGCGAGTGTGGGCCGCATGCAATTCGAGAACGCGATGTTGGTCACGCATCGCGGCTTGAGCGGGCCTGCAATTTTGCAGATTTCATCCTATTGGCAAAGCAATACTGGCGCGCCGCTGGTACTGAATTTGGTGCCAGCGGGCGCGGCCCAACTGCTGGGCAGCGCGCAGCGCAGCAAGGGGCACTTAAGCGTTGCGGATTGGCTGGCGGAAATCCTGCCAAAACGTTTCGCGCAACGTTTTTGCGAGGTGTATGGCGAGGCGATTGGTGCGCGCAGCAAAATCGCGGAATGCAGCAAAGCCACGTTGGCGACGCTAATCAGTCACCTGAGTGCATGGCCGATTCTTCCCAGCGGCACCGAAGGCTATCGCACTGCAGAAGTGACGCTTGGCGGCGTGGATACGACCGAAATATCATCGGCGACGATGGAGTCTAAACGCGTGCCGGGGCTATATTTCATCGGCGAAGTGCTGGATGTGACCGGGCATTTGGGTGGCTATAACTTTCAAATGGCGTGGGCCAGTGGCGTGGCAGCGGCGCGCGCAATGGCTGGGGTTTAACTTAGTCAACGGAAGCGAGCAAACAACATCTACAGTGGCTAAGTTGGCTATGTTTCTGTTGCTTCGGTGCGTATTGCTGAGTTACTTGGAACAGAAAACCACTTCCCATAAGCAACCTCATCAAATAGCGATATTGTTTCGATCTCGCTCACTGGGATGATCTTTATCCAATCTTCCAATTCGATGAACTCAAGTTCGACCAACGACTCTTCAATTTTCGCTCTCTCTTCAAGCAATTGAGTGTTGATCTCCATGCTGCCAATAACATCAAGACGAGCGCTTAATCGATATTTTGCAAACGCCGGATAGTCTGTTCGATCATTAGCCCACTTTAAACTATCTTTGTCGCGCACACCGGAAAACTTTGGAAGAATTCGCAAGTGAGTCATTGGCCGCCAGACAGAAATTGGTCGCTCAATTGGTTCGCCGACATAAACCTTTCTGGACTTGAGATTTACCTGAATGAGTTTGCCACTTCGATTGGCTCTAATCACCAATAAAGCAATAGAGTCATCAATCTTTTCTAACGACTTACTCAGAATTTGCTCCCCGGCCTCTGCAAACGATAATCGTGGAAACTTGAGATCGCTTTTATTTTTTGTATCAAGCAATGGTTTGCGACATTCGCTAGCCCAAAGCAATACGTTGGAAAACAAAGCGAGCAAGGGACCAAGTAAACAGGAAAAGCAAAAATGCCCAATAAATGGGAAAGGATATGTCGCTGAAAGTTGGCTAAGAAACTGTGCGGCAGCGCCAACACCTAAAAGTGATCGCAGTAGCGAATACACAGGAAAACCAAGAACCATTGACAACATGCCAACAGCTGAAGAAATGTAAATCAACCTCTGTGGGTCACTCTTCAACGCAAGATATCTACTTTTCCAAAAAACAAGTACAGAAAAATAACCGCTACATGCGATAGTCAGCAGTACAATCGCAAAATTAGAGTTCAACTTGCTTCTTTAAGCTTCCTGGCGGTCTGTGCCTTTAATCTTGATAGGTAGTCCATCGACTCCTGAGCTTGATCTTTACTCACAAAAACACGATCAGTGCGGAACGAAACCGATCCAAATCGATAAGAAACCCTTTCAGCTAGGAACCGCTTTTTGGCTTCAAGTTCGAGCTCAATGTTTTTATCAGGCATTTTGATTATCTCCAAAACTATCTTTGCATCACCGTCCATAATTATGGACTTCTCGTATTTATACAACAGTCCTTTGTTCAACAATGTGAATTCAGTCGACTAGGCCGCAAGAAAGCGCGAATTTGCGCCGCTGAGGATAGCGCCAGTATTGTATTTGCGCACAACGACCAAACGCTATTCGGTGCTCACCAGCGTCAAGTCCCCGCGCACCGCCGCCAGCAAGGTAGCCACCGGTAACGTCGCAGTTTTTAATCGATTCGGATAGCGCCGCGCCACGGCAAAACATTGAAATTCATCGGTGATCACCAAATCTTGCCGCCCCGCAAGCATCGACTGTGCCGCAACTAATCTGCGCTCAGCCTCAAGCAAACTCAAATTTTCAATCTGCGCGCATAAAATTTCGGCAGCCGCCACGGTAATTGCGCTCATCTCGCCGTAGAAACGACTTTGAATTATCCGACCCTCAACAACCGCTAGTTCAACATTTAGTTGATCACCACAAAGTGGGTTAGCACCTTTCGCTTGATGGCTAGGATTTATCAACTTGCCAAAATGCAGCCGAGTACGGTTGTGCTGCAATACGGTTTCTTGAAACTGCGCCAGCGCAACGGCCGACGCAGAAAAGTCAGTTGCGGTGTGTTCAATACGCACTAACAGGCGGCAGCGTGATTCCCGCGCAACTCGCCACGGATTAATAAAACTGCGCCGGTCGCCGTGGTAATCACGCCTTGGTGCTCATTTTTCGCGGCGCCCAAAAAATCGCCACCCACCAGCGTGCGTCCGGCATAGCTGATACTGCCAGAAACCACCAAACATTCTTCCTCGTGCCGGTGGCCATGGTCTGGAATAATCGCGCCTGGCTCAAGCCGCCAAAGGCCGGTTTCGGTCTCGGCATCGGCTCGCAGTTGTTTGACATACACGCCGGACAAAACGCGTACGAACTCGCCTTCTTCGGCTTGCAGTAAATGCTTAGGACGCTCACTCGCATTCGCTAAAACACGTGCGCGCAGTGATTCGTGTGGCGCAATTGGCTTCAGCGCTTCGGCAAGCATAAAAAACACGTCGACATCTTTATCGTGAGCATCAGTTTCTGGATGAGCGTGTAATGAAATGTTCATAGGCACATTCCTTGTGCTTCAAGCACTTGTTTAAGCGCTTGTTGGCCACGTCGGATATGGCTTTTCACGGTGCCAAGCGCCATGCCGGTTGAATCTGCAATCTCTTGGTGGGACATATCTTGAAAGTAGGCCAAATCCAACATACGCCGCTGCTCGGCGCTTAGTTGCAGTAAAGCGCGATGAATATGTGAAGATTCTTGGGTCGACTGTAACAAATCATCAACAGCGTGCTCGTGCGAGTCTGATTCTTCAAATGCGCCAGCAGGCACGCTGGCCAAATCAACGGTATTACGACGCTTGCGCAGTAAATCGAGCGCGCGGGTTCGCGCGATCACGAACAGCCACGCCATGACCGGGCCACGCTCAACTTGATATTGGCGCGGACGCTCCCAGACTTGTTTGTAGACTTCGCTCAAAACGTCATCGCTGTCAGCGTGATTGCGGACTAGACGCAGCACCAGCGCCTTTAGCGCATCGACACTTAAGTCATACAACGCACCCAAAGCGGCTTGCTTACCGGCAACAATCTCTTCAAGTAAGCACAACAAATTGGATTGCCCTTGCGCG
>JAYVAQ010000332.1:0-2492 GCA_043750875.1 Rhodanobacteraceae bacterium | reverse complement strand
CAAATTACCATTGGCGCTGTAAACAGGATAGGTAATGCTTTTCGGGCTGGTGTCGAAATTGCTTTTCATTGCTTTTCTCCGGGAATAAAAAAACCGGATTGAGCAATCGCCCAAGGGGTGATTGAATCACCCGGTTGGGATGCACATGGTGTGCGGTGGTTTGATACGCTCTCACGACCCTAGATGGGTCTGCCTGTTGCCAGTGAGAAAGGCTCTTTCGTTCCTAAGCGGGAACTCGCGTTTGTGCGGTAAAGCTAAGACTTGGCGGCGAAAAGGTCAAGGGTGTTTAGTAAATGCAATGGCTAGCGCATGACCCGAGGAAACAACCCACACACCCCAACTGGCGACGCATCGGCATCCACCAAACCCTCAAACGTGCTAACAGCACGCTTGCGCACGGCATAGCGATCACTGAGCCAGCTGTTTTGCGGAGCCTGTCCGACAAAGGTCAAACCGCCTGCCATCGCGAGTGAATCAAATAGGTCTTTCGATGATGTAGGTTTTGCCGCGTTTATACGCGCTGCACGCGCAAACGGCGCGTTTTCGGAGTGTGGGGAAAGCCAGAGCAGGGCTGAGGCAAATACGCTCTCCTTCGCGCTGTAGCCGTGCCAGCGTAGGTTGCACGTTGGCGTTGGTAGCAGCTCACCATGATCGCTGGCGTACATCAGGGTTGCTGGCTTGCCCGTACGTGCCAAAAGCGCAATCAACTCAGCAAGAACGCGATCCGTGTGCCGAATAGAATTATCGTAAGAATTGAGCCAGTTTCTATCGTTAGCAGCTGCCCCAAAGTAATCCTCGTTCTCGGGATACCGTTCGGCGTACTTGTAATGCGATCCCATTAGGTGCACCACAATGAATTGTCTAGCTGCCCCAGTGTTTAGCTGTTTTTCCACTTCAGGCAAAAGCTGCGCGTCATAGGCACCTTGTGATTCATGGTTCGCCAAATTGATAAACCGCACGGTTTGCGCTTCCTGCGCGTAGCTAGCAATCAAAACATCGTGCATGCCCGCCGTTGCTTGGTTACTAATCCATGACGTTTGATAGCCAGCTTCAGCAAACGCGCTCACTATTGAGCGTTCTGGCCACGCTGCATCACCGCCTTTTTCTGTGGGTTTACGCGTAACCATGAGTGGCACGGATAGCGCAGTCGCAACGGCATTCGCGGCGTAATTCTGGAACCAAATCACGTCACCGCGTGCGGTTAAGCGCGGATTCGTTGCGCGTGGGTAGCCACCGAGCTGCCAATTGGAGGCGCGCGCGCTTTCGTCGATGACCAGCATCACGACGCGCGGCGAAGCCGGCGCGGTCGCATGAAAGCGAAACTGCGCCGCTTGGGCGCTGTAGGCCCGCTTGATCGCCAGTTCGCGCGAATACGACAGTAAGCGCGTTGGCAGGCCCCAAGGAAAAACACGTTCGAGCATGCGTCCGGAGGAACTTACTACGTCGCCATTATTCGGGGACAGCTCGGGCGGTGCCCACAGCCAAAGTAACGCATAGGTAGCAATCCAGCCAGCGACTGCAGCTGGCCAAATCGCGCGCTGTTCGGCCGGCGTCACTGGACGCGCATGGCGCAGCGTCCAGGCAGCCCACACGCTAGCCAGCGTGGCGAGCAATACGGCTATAAGGATGCCGGTAAAGCCGGAAAGATACTGACGTGCTTCAATCGCATCGGTAGCCATCATCACGGTGAGTGCATGGCCACCCAATTGCGAATGAAAATTGACTAACAGGCAGGCTTCAACCGCCGCAAAAGGCAGCGTTAGCGCCATCAATAAAAGAACGGGCCAAACGCGCGCTTGCATAACAAACAGGCTAGCAAGTGCTGTCAGCCATACCAACAACGTCAGGCAAAGCAGTTGATGCCAGGCAACGTAGCCGTGCGCATAAACGCATTCGAGCAAAGCAACGCTTAGAACAGCGAAGGTTGATAGGGCGCTCGTCCAGCGAGCAACTTTAATGGCGGGCGAAACATTCAAGGCAGAGGGCATCAATGCGTAAACGGCCTAGTCACGCAGGGTTTTTGCGACAGAATGACAAGCGGCAAGCCACTCTGGCTCAAGGCGCGCCACAGCTTCCAATATGGTGTATTCCATATCCTCAAGCCAATCATGGCGATTCAATACCAATGCGACAGCTAAACGCTCACCGCTCGACCACGGCCCAATTGCGTCACTATGCTGATCGGCTTTCGCCATCATCTCTAAGCGTTCGACTCGCTCAACTTGGCTCATCGAAGTGTTAACGGCTAAAAGTAGATTTAACTTTGAGCATATCAAGCACGAAACGCTTCATTGGCTTGTCGCTAAATTCTGCGCAATCAATTTCTCTACCCCTATGGCCATCCATTTGAAGTCATCCGTCAGCTTTGCGGCATCAAAAGCGAAGTGATCACCCAGCGCGTCTAGGCGTCGATCATGGCTCGCTAAACACCAAACAAAACGCTCGGGATCTGCATCACTGAACGACGCCGTCACCTTCCAGATGTAAGTAAT
>JAYVAQ010000331.1:0-3448 GCA_043750875.1 Rhodanobacteraceae bacterium | reverse complement strand
TTCGCCGCAATCCAGCGATCTATTTTTGCCTCCAGAACATCAAGGGACACCGAGCCGTCTTTTAACATCTCAGCATGAAACTCGCGGATGTCAAAGCGTGCGCCTAGCGCGGCCTCAGCCTTGGCGCGCACTTCCAGAATTTTCAGCGCACCAATTTTATAGGCCAGGGCTTGGCCCGGAATTGCCATATAGCGCTCGGCTTCTGCGGTCGCTTGGGTCAGGCTTTCCGCCGAATTATCCAGCATGTACTTAATCACTTGCTCACGCGTCCAGCCTTTGCTGTGAATGCCGGTATCAACGACTAAGCGAATCGCGCGCCAAAGTTCGTTTTGCGCGTATCCGAAATAGTCGTAAGGATCCGTGTAGACACCTAAATCTTTGCCCAGCGATTCCGCGTACAGCCCCCAGCCTTCGGAGAAGGCAGTTTCACCACCGAAGCGACGAAATTTGGGCAAATTAGTGAGTTCTTGCTGTAACGCAATCTGAAAATGGTGTCCGGGTACCGCTTCATGCAGGTATAAATCCTGCGCATCCCAGGTTTTACGGGTTGGCAAATCATAGGTATTCACATAAAAAATGCCTGCACGTGTGCCGTCTTCGCTGGGGCGCTGATACTGACCGCCGGCTGCGGATTGCGCGCGATACGCCTCGACCGGGCGGATTTCAAACGGCGCTTTTGGAATAAGCGAAAACTGCTCAGGAATTTTTTGATTAATTTTTGCTTCCAAACCACGGTAATAGCTCAACAGGTCGGCTTCATCTTTAAAGTTGAAGCGCGGGTCTTCCTGCATGAACTTAAAGAAATCTTGCAAGGAGCCGGTGAACTTAACCTCCTGCATGATCTTTCGAATCTCGCCGTGAATGCGGGCAACTTCGCGCAAGCCAAGCTGATGAATTGCGTCCGGCGTCATTTCGGTAGTCGTGCTTTGCCGCGCATTGAACGCATACCAAGCCGCACCATTGGGCAACGCATCCAAGCCCGACGTCGCGCGTGTCTTGGGCATGTAATCAGTGGCGATAAAATCGCGCAAACGCCTGTAGGCGGGCATGACTTTTTCGCCCACCATCTCCGCATACGCCTGGGTCAAGCGTGCCTGATCCGCCGCGCTGAACTCTTTGGGCATCGTTTTAATCGGACCCCAAAACAGCGTTTCTTTCGGATCTGGCTTAATCAGCGCGTCCAATTGCGGCAGTACTTTAGCCATCAGCGTGGTCGGCTGCACCACGCCGTTCGCCATACCAATGCGCATATTCGCAATCGCTTGGTCAATTAGAATGGGCAGTCGGCTGCCACGCGCCAACCAATTGTCGTAATCACGCACGGTCTTGAAGGGTTGAGCACCAGTGCCAGAACCTAGCTGCACGGCAAAGCTAGCGATATTTCGGAACTGGTTAACGGGCTGCTGCCAATCTGGGAATTGATCCTGTTCCAAATTATTTTTCGCGTTACGCACGAAAATTTCATAGCTGATTAAATCTTGCCCGTTTAAGCCGTCCGCCCCGAACGCCTCAACACGCGCCAACCAGCGTTTGGTAAAAGCAGCAGACTCCGCACGCGACTCGGCCGACAAATTATTTGGCAACAAATCGTTGTAACGGCTATCGCCTTGACTGGTGGCGCGCAACGGATTCATCTTGAGTGTCTCTTCCCAAAACTCCTCGTACAGCTTTGCAAGTTGTGCGGCTTTGTCTAGCGCAGGTACCGTTGTTTGTGACGGGCTTTCAGCAGTTTTAGCGCTAGTTTTATCAACAACATTGGCGCATCCGGTGATCGCAACGCTCAGTGCAAGCGTGAACAGGAGTGGTTTGGTCATGAGCATGTCGAACACCTTTTATAGAGATTTCCGCCTAAGCGACGCATCATTTGGCGAACGATCTGCCAAAGCAAACAAGCCGCCAAGCCTCTCTCGATCACGTGCGATGGGCAATGCGCCAAAAGTCACGCCGCGGTCGGTCATATGTGAATTAGCCGCCGTGGCCAAGCATTTTATAAACCTGGATTGAAGTGGCAGAAACGAAACCGCTCAAAAAAAACAAATAGGCAAAGCGCAAATAGCGGTATTTGTGGCGCGCCAGATAAAGCCCGATGCTGTACAGATCATTCGCCAACACCTCGTAAACATGGGCATCATGGCGCAAAGTTTTTCCTAACAAATCGAAAAACTGCTCGCGCGGCAATTCGGAAAAATGCGCGAAGAAGATCGGATTAAAAAAGCTCGGTAATTTCGTCGTGTCAGTCAATTTCAGCGGCCGATATTTTGGTAATACCGCCAAAATCGCCGCCAGCAATGCGGCCAGGGTAAAACTAGTAAGCACGATGATGCTCAAGCGCAGCTCCGGATCGTTCAAACGGCTTATAGAAACCGTCAACACCAGCGAACTTACAGTGATCAACATACTGGCTTTGTTATCCGCCATCTGCGAAAGCTGCATGTGATGGCGTTGTGCGCTTTGCATTAAATAGTCCGAGACATTTCGCCCAACGATACCGGCAAAAGCGTCGCGCCCGCCAATGTGTGATGCTGGGTTGAATTCGCTCGGCGCATACATTTTCGGGTGAATAAGTTCGGCCTCCGTCGCTAGACTGCCCGCTTTAGCAAGTGGATCCGGCACCTTGGAATCCGAATTTGAAGACTCGGGTTGAGTTGATTCGCGCCGATCAGGCGACACGGCAGTTAAGTCAGGCATTGACGCGCTTCTTGAATTGAACTTTGCCTAAGCTTACATTTTACGGTGCTTTAGCGGGAATGGACTTTGACTTTCTTGATTGAAATACCGTGCCAAAGTCAAATAGCAGGCCTAAAACGACTGACGTGCGTACGCTGTTTACGTGCCCAATCCGGTTGCATTTGCGAATGGATTCGACCGACAACGACGGCTACCGAAGTGCTGATCTTGCAACACCCGATGGAAGTCAAGCATGCAAAAGGCAGCGCGCGGCTACTGTCTTTGAGCCTGGCTAATAGCCGAATCGAGGTGGGCGAATGCTTTGCGTCAGAAAAACTACAAGCGCTTTTAACTTCACCTTGGCCGACAAACGCTACGCAGCGGCAAAGAAAGCCCATTTTGCTCTACCCAGCGCTGTCGGACGAATTCGCCCACGGCCCTAACGCACTACCCGCGTTAGCAACCGAACTGTGCGCGGATCCTGAGAAATTGCGTCTGGTCGTTATCGATGCCAGCTGGCGTAAAAGTCGCAAAATGCTGTATTTAAATCCGTTGCTACAACAATTGCCACGCCTTCAACTCAATGCAATCCCCGCGTCAACGTACCGTATTCGCAAAGCCCATCGCGCAGATCAACTCTCAACTTTTGAGGCCACTTGTGCGGCGCTGACGCAGCTCGAAGGTAAGCCTCCGCCCATCCCCACCCCAAAACACGCAGCGAATCTGCTAACGCGTCTCATCCGGCACAAAATTCTGCGGTAGCAGGGCATCAATGTCTTTA
>JAYVAQ010000330.1:0-12915 GCA_043750875.1 Rhodanobacteraceae bacterium | reverse complement strand
GTGTATCGGATCGCCGCCGATACCAATACACGTGCTTTGGCCTAAGCCCGCTTGCGTGGTTTGGAAGACAGCTTCATAAGTTAATGTGCCAGAGCGCGATACAATTCCAACGATACCTGGCTTGTGAATTGAGCCTGGCATGATGCCGATTTTGCATTGTCCCGGCGTGATTATTCCTGGGCAATTTGGCCCGACCAGATAAGTATTTGGATAGCTTTTCAGCACGTTTTTTACGCGCATCATATCCAACACTGGAATACCTTCGGTAATACAAACAATCACGCGAACGCCTGCGTCTGCGGCTTCCAAAATGGCGTCAGCCGCAAACGGTGGTGGCACGAAAATCATGGTGGCACTGGCACCGGTTTCTTCTACCGCATCTTGCACCGTGTTAAATACGGGCAAGCCAATGTGTTCTTTGCCGCCTTTGCCGGGCGTTACACCGCCGACAAATTTAGTGCCGTATTCCATTGCTTGTTCGGAATGAAACGTGCCTTGCGCGCCGGTAAATCCTTGGCAAAGGACGCGCGTGTTTTTATCAATCAATACCGCCACGTTAGGCTCCTTTGCCGTTATTAAGCGCGCCGTTTCCGAACGCGCCACTTGCCGCTGCAACTACTTTTTGAGCGGCGTCGCTCAAATCGGTAGCTGAAGTAATTTTTAGCACCGAATTTCGCAAAAGCTCACGGCCCTTCTCGACATTGGTGCCTTCAAGGCGCACCACCACCGGCAGCGTTAATCCCACTTCCTTCACTGCGTTAATAATGCCTTCGGCAATTAAATCGCAACGAACAATGCCGCCGAAAATGTTTACTAAAATGGCTTTCACCTTCGGATTAGCCAAAATAAGCTTGAGTGCTTCAGTGACGCGTTCGGTAGTTGCACCACCCCCTACATCCAAAAAGTTGGCAGGTTCACCGCCATAGAGTTTGATCACATCCATGGTTGCCATGGCCAAACCTGCGCCATTGACCATGCACGCAATATCGCCATCCATCGTGACGTAGTTCAAATTGTGCTTACTGGCGGCGGCTTCAATTGGGTCTTCTTGGGTCAAATCGCGCATCGCCTCCAACTCTGGATGGCGGAACAGCGCGTTTTCATCAGCATCAAGCTTGGCATCCAAAATCAAAAGATCGCCCGCCGGATTGATCACCAGCGGGTTGATTTCAACCATGCTTAGATCCAGCTCGTTAAACATCTTATAGACGCCCAACATGATCTTGGTGAGCTGACCAACTTGCTTTGATCCCAATCCCATCGCGAAGCCAAATTTGCGGCATTCGTAGGCTTGCAGCCCTTGCACAAAGTCAACGTCAAGGGTGAAGATTTTTTCTGGCGTATCGTGGGCGACTTGTTCGATGTCTACACCGCCAGCAGGCGAACCCACAAAAGCGATTCCTCGAGTTTGGCGATCAACCACGATACTTAAGTAAAGCTCTTTCGAAATATCGGTTGCTTCAGTAACCAACACTTGGTTGACCGGAAGCGCACGGCCAGCGCTCTGGTAGGTGACCATTTTGGTGCCCAGCATCTTCAGCGCGGCTTCGCGCACGGCTGCCAAGGTTTTGCATAATTTTACCCCGCCCGCCTTGCCGCGTCCGCCTGCATGAATCTGCGCTTTGACTACCCATTGCTCGCCGCCAAGGCTACGTGCTGCATCGACCGCGCCTTCCGGTGATACTGCCACGTGCCCCATCGGCACAGGCAAACCGAACTTTACAAAAAGTTCTTTCGACTGGTACTCGTGGAAATTCATGCCTACTCCAAATTTTTAGATAACTTCGTTTCAGCTTCGCAATTTATCCGCCTTCAGCGGATCGCTACGCAAACCAAAGATTTCTGGGTGGTGCTGCTTCCAGCAATAGCCCTATTCTGACGAATCTATTTGGCTACGCCAAGGGGGTAAATAAAAAAAAGTAATGCGCCTTACAATGCAATGTAATATTACGCAATTACATGGCTTGCACATTTTGGCTCTATGATTGTTTAGGTAGCCACCTAGCTAGTTGATTTGTCCTGGCAAAACCTCCAATTGAACGCATCTATTTTGAGTATTTATCATGGACAGTAAAGGCAAACTACAGCGTTGGAATGAGTTAATTTTGCTTAGCTTATTTCGGCTATTCCAAGGCACCGTTTTTTTGCTGCTGGCACTGCTCGGGGCAAATTTGCTGCCCCAACGACCTAATGTGCCGATTCGAATTGCTGCGGTTATTTATTTAATCGGTGCGATATTGCTTTGGCTCTCAGCACGCCGTAGTGATGAAAAGATAACCGGCCAGGTGTTGGTGGGTGCGGCACTAGATCTTGGAATTGCTGCCGTTGCGCTGCATTTTTTTGGCGGCCCAGCCAGTGGCGCAGGCGCGTTAATGCTGATTACCGTGGCGATCACCGCTTTGCTGTTAACGCCAAGATTGGCGGCTTTTGTCGCGGCAATGGCGGCATTGGTAGCCGTCGGCGAGGCAGGCTACAGCGTTTGGGTGCTGGGTGATGAGTCGCGAAACTGGGCGCAAAGCGGTGGCTACGGGCTGAGTTTTTTTATCATTACTGGGCTGATCTACTGGCTTGGCGTGCGAACCCAAGAAAGCCGAGCCTTGGCCGAGCAACGTGGCCAAGATTTGCTCAGCCTAGCAGAAGTTAACGAGCTAATCATTCAGCGGATGCGCACTGGCGTGCTGGTCGTAGATTTGATGGGCGAGGTTGAACGCTACAACGAATCCGCTTGGTATTTGCTCGGCATGCCCAGCCCGCGTGAACGCAATTTAAGCCGGTTTGCCCGGCCTTTACAGGTGCGGATGCGGGAATGGTTGATTGCCGGAAGACATGACCCGGCACCTTTAACGGTAACCAGCGGAGTGCCACCAGTCATACCGCGCATGGCCAAAATTGGTGCCAATTTAGATACCCGCGTGCTCATTTTTTTAGAGGATGAGACCCAGCTTTCGCGCCGCGCCGAGGAGTTAACTTTGACTTCACTCGGGCGGCTTTCCGCCAGCATCGCGCATGAAATTCGCAACCCGCTGGGCGCGATTGGTAACGCGGCGCAGCTTTTACAAGAAAGCACCGACATTCCGGAATTGGATCGCCAACTGGTCACGATTATTTATGGCCAATGCAAGCGCATGAACGGGATTGTGGAAAACGTGTTGCAACTTTCCCGCCGTGAACGCTCACGTCCGGAAGATGTCAGTTTGAGCGAATGGGTGGAGGAATTTTTAGTGGAGTTCAAGCAGAGCCTGCCCGCTGGGCAAGACTTTATTCGCGTCAGAATTGAAAAGCCTAATTTGCGGGCCTTGGTTGACCCGTCCCAGCTGACACAAGCGTGCTGGAATTTGGTGCGCAATGCGCTTGCTTACGGACGCCAGCCCGACGCAAATCCTGAAGTGATTATTCGGATCCGCCAACTTCCTGATCAACCCGGTGCGATCATTGAAATTATTGATCGCGGCCCCGGCATACCGGAAAAATTGCGTGCCTCCCTATTTCAGCCGTTTTTTACCACGCGCGCGGATGGCACCGGTTTAGGGCTCTATATCAGCAAGGAATTACTGGAGGCAAATCAAGCCAGCATTGAATATGTGCCGGTACCCGCGGGGGGCTCTTGCTTTCGCATTCAATTGACCGCACCGGTGCCTCAAAGCGGCGCTTAAATTGGCTCAGAGGATTGCGCTGCAACACGTCGTCGCGCACGCTTTTCGCCGACAACCAAGAAATTCCAGCAAAGGAAAAAACCACAGCATATAAAACTGCTAACAATTGCAGGCTTGCGGTTTGCCCCCGCCATCAATACTTCCATTGCGGCAAAGGTAAAATGCAGCAACATCCCAAAACCTGCCCATACAATTGCGTAGCGATTTTTGATCAGGTGTAACAACAGCCCAGGCAAGAGTGGCAAAACCGCAATAGAAATGGCGATTGGAAACGCCAGGCGCGCGGGCACCCACCAGCCGTACCAAATAAATTGCAAGATGACATTCGAGTAAAAGAATAGCCAAAGTGCGATGCGAAAATGTGGCGGCCTAATCAAGCTTGAATCCTTTGAAGAAATTTCGTTTCTACCTAGCAATTGGATTGCTGGCCAATTAGTAAATCTAATGAATGGACGGCATTAGCTATCGACCGGCGGCAGCGCACCCAAAACCTCTTCCATCGTCGTGGTGCCACGTGCAACGTGCTGCGCTGCGGATATTCGCAAGGGTTTCATACCGTCTTTTACAACCACGTTTGAAAATACCTGCAGGTCAGTATCTTTGGTGATGGCTTGGCGGCTGGCTTGGGTCAGTTTGAACATCTCGTAAATGCCGACGCGTCCCAAATAGCCGGTTTTGCGGCATTCCAGGCAACCCACGGCTTTACCAATGCGCTTGGGTACCGGCACATTCCAAGGGTGCGTCAGGGCGCGCCATTTCGCCTCGTCAACATGCTCGGTGGAAGTTTTGCAATGCACGCACAGTGTCCGCACTAACCTCTGCGCCATCACGCCGGCCAAAGTCGCTTGCAAGAGATAGTGCGGAGCGCCCAAATCTAGTAGCCGCTGTACCGCGGCTGGGGCGTCGTTGGTGTGTAGCGTAGACAATACCAAATGCCCAGTCAGCGAAGCTTGAATCGCCATTTGTGCGGTCGCTAAATCGCGAATTTCGCCCACCATAATAATGTCTGGATCTTGCCGCATGAGTGTACGAATACCCTCCGCGAAACCTAGATCAATATTTTGTTGCACCTGCATCTGATTCAAATCCGGCGAAATCATTTCGATCGGATCTTCCACGGTGCACACATTAATATCTGGTGTTGCTAGATACTTCAAAGTTGAATAAAGCGTCGTGGTTTTGCCGGAGCCGGTGGGGCCGGTCACCAAAACGATGCCGTTGGGGCGTTCGATTAAATCCTTCCAAAACTTTTCTTCGGCTGCCGTAAAACCCAGTTGACCAAAGCTTTTCAGTGCCACATCTGGATCAAATATGCGCATCACGACTTTCTCGCCAAATGCGGTTGGCATGGTCGACAAACGCATTTCAACCTCACGCCCGGTGGGGCTGCGGGTTTTCAATCGACCGTCTTGCGGCCTGCGTTTTTCTGCTAAATCCATGCGCCCCAAAATTTTTATGCGCGAGGTAACGGCCAACATGACCGTGGTCGGCAACTCAAAAACTTTGTGCATCATGCCGTCAATGCGAAAACGCACCAAACTCATATCCCGGCGCGGTTCTAGGTGAATATCACTGGCGCGTTGCTCAAAAGCGTATTGCAATAGCCAGTCAACTATGTGCACCACGTGTTGATCGTCGGCACCCACGCCAGATTTGCCAAGTTCTAACAGCTGCTCAAAATTTAACAGACTTGATTTGGCTTCGGCGCTTTGATCCTTCGCGTCCTTTGCGCGTTTGACCGAGCGGGTGACGCCGTAAAACTCCATCAAAAAACGATTAACGTCCAAAGGGCTGGAGACGACTAATTTGATGTCTCGGCGCAGGATTTGCCGCAAATCAGCTTCCCAAAGCCGAAAAAACGGCTCGCTGGTGGCAAAGGTGACGCTTTCCTCGTCGCGTGCAATTGGCAATAACTTGTAGCGTTGTGCGTAGGCCTGCCCGATCACTTCTGTAACTTCTGAAAGCTTGATCTTCATAGGATCAATTTTCAGATATGGCAAATCTGCCTGTTCGGCCAACCATTCCGTGAGCGATTCTAAAGTCAGCGTTTTGCCCGACTGAGCTTGGTTATAAAGTTTTAGATTAGCGATCACGACCAAGGGATGCAGCTCAAGGCCACCCCGTGCAATGCGTACATCGCCACGCACCTTATCGGCGTCAGCCAGCGACATGAGGCTATCTTCGACCAGCGCCGCCAGCACACTTTCTAGGTCAAGCTTCCTATTCGCACCGAATCGCGCGGCAGTTTGGAAACGGGCAATTTTTGTAGTCACTGTGTCGCCCTTTCAGCTGCGCAAACGTTATGTTTCAGGATACTTGATTTAATCTGCGCTTGAGTTTAGCCGCAAATTGGGACGATATTGTGCGTATCAAACTTAAGCGAGCCATGACTTATTGCGCTTGGCGAAAGGCGGCTTCGGAAGTTAACCTTCTTGTTTGATTTTTTAAACGGAACAATCAATGGCTACTGATACTGCAAAACCCGGATTTATGCGCCTGTTTTTTGGCGGCCTGTGGAGCGCCTTTAATGGTGTGCGCCGTTTCGTTTTTGGCCTGCTTGCAATAATGCTTATTTTTATTGTGATCGCAGCGATCAGTAGCGGCCACAAAACTTTAGATCCGAAATCAGCGCTGGTGATCAACTTCAACGGCGTGCTTGTAGAACAGTTTTCCGGCGACGCACAAGAGCTTGCGCTGGCTAAGCTTATGGGCGATGAATCGAATGAATTGCGCGTACGGGACATTAAACAGGCGCTGGAATATGCCACCAAAGACTTAAATATTGACCGTGTACTGCTGCGAGTGGACGCTGGCTTTTCTGCGGGTCAAGCCAGCATGCGCGAAGTGACGGACGCTTTGTTGGCATTCAAGAAAAACTCGGGTAAGGAAGTGATCGCGTACGGCAATGGCTACTCGCAAAAAGGGCTATTCATTGCGGCTGCTGCGGACAAGGTTTATATGAACCCGGATGGCATCGCCTTGATCGAGGGCTTGGGCCGCGTTCGCACCTATTACAAAACCGCGCTAGACAACATAGGCATTACCGTCAATGTATTTAGAGTTGGCAAATACAAAAGTTTCGCGGAGCCGTATTTGTTAGATGGCCCGTCGGACGCGTCAAAAGAAGCGGATGGCCACTGGATGAATGATGTGTGGGATCGCCAGTTGGTTGATTTTGGTGCGATGCGCAAAATTGCGCCTGCCAATATTCGTTCCATGATCGAAGAATTGCCGCAGCGCTTAGCCGCCGTTGGTGGCGATGCCGCGAAATTGGCGGTTCAGGAAAAGCTGATTGATGAATTGAAAACACCGGATCAGCTGCGTGATTTGATGATCAAGAAAGGCGCGCTGGTGATTGATGCTGAAAATCCGGATCGCGTTGATTTTAGAAAAGTCAGCTTGACTGATTATCTAGGTCAAAAAAACTTAGCTAACCCACAAGATCTCAAGGCCGATGCGGTCGCTGTCATTGTCGCTGAAGGTGGCATTGTCGATGGCAAAGCACCGCAGGGCCAAATTGGCGGCGAAAGCACCGCGTTGTTAGTGAAAAGAGCACGTGAAAACACCAGTGTTAAGGCATTAGTATTGCGCGTGAATTCCCCGGGCGGTAGTGGCTTTGCTAGTGAAATGATTCGCCGGGAAATCGAAATCACAAGAACTGCGGGTAAGCCTGTTTACATTTCAATGGGTGACGTCGCAGCGTCTGGCGGCTACTGGATTTCTATGGCGTCGGACGGCATTTTTGCCACGCCCAGCACGATCACCGGTTCAATTGGAATCTTTGCGATTATTCCCAATGCCGCCGTGGCACTGGACAAAATTGGTATTCACTCCGGCGGCACCACCACAACTTGGCTTGCCGCAGCCGGTGATCCAGCCGCGCCGCTAGACCCACGTTTTTCCGAAACCTTGCAAACGCTGATTAATCACGGCTATCAAAATTTTATTGGCAAAGTCGCTTTTGCGCGTAAAAAGACACCCGAACAAATCAACGAAGTTGCGCAAGGTCGCGTCTGGACTGGCGCGCAAGCCATGTCGCTTGGATTGGTGGATAAAATGGGTGGTTTAGACGCAGCAGTTAAGGCCGCGGCAGCGAAAGCCAAATTGACCACTTATGCGGTGCGCTACATCGAAAGCGAACCAGATGGTTTCACTGCATTTTTGCAGAGCTTTAGCGCCAAAGCGGTGCGCGCCACCAGCGAAGCATTCAATGCACAAACACTTCCTGGCGCGGTATTTGGCCCGGTAAAAACGAAGCAAGTGCAGGATGATTTGGCAATGTTCGCGAACGCGCGTACCAATCCATTTGCGACTTACTCGCATTGTTTTTGTGATTTGCGCTAAGTTCTAGCAACATTATTTCGTCGTATCCAGCAAGAGTTGCGCAATAGCTTTTAGCGCAACTCTTGCAGGTTTTTGCATAACTCTGGCCACCAGCCGTCTGAAATATTTTGGCTCCAATTGTTGTGCCCGCCAGGCACATTGAACAGCTGCTTTGCGCCTGAGAAACTATCGAATAGCACTTTCGTGGATGCCGCTGGGATAATTTGGTCATCTATTGCACGCACCACCAGCAACGGCGCATGAAAATCCTTCAGTGCCGCGACGCTGTTGTACTGATCCGCTAAAATTAGCCGCACCGGTAGAAACCAAAAGCGCTTGTTGGCCACGTTCGCAAGCTCGTCCCAGGGCGTAATAAGTATCGCGCCCGAAACCAAGCCCGCCTGTGCATGCTCAGCCTGTCGTATTGCTTGCGCAGCAACAGCAGCGCCCAGAGATTCGCCAACTACAAATATTGGTGCCGCGAACTGCGCATTTGCCGCCAAGACTATTTGTGCGCCATCGGCCGCCAATGGCGTTTGCCGGAGTGCCGATGAATCCAGCGTCCGCGAGCCGTAGCCCGGGTATTCCACCAGCAGGGTACGAAAGCCGCAGCGTTCGAACTGATTGGCGTAATAGGCTCGATCCGCCGCTGTGCCGGCATTGCCATGAAACATAATCACGGTGCCGTGTACGCTTTGCGCCGACGGAATCCTAAGCAGTGCTTGGTATTTTGCTGAATTTGGCCAAATAGAAAGCCGCGCATCGGCGGCTTGTTGTTGAGTTATTTCTGCAGACTCAGCACTGCGCAAATAAAGTAAGCGACCTTGCAATAAATACACCGCTACGACAAGGAGTACATAAATTCGGACTAGAGCCCAAAATACGCGCTTGAGAGTTTGGCGCGCGGTGCTGCCTTTCATCTCAAAGGTTCAGATACTTTTTGATTTCCGCCCCAAGTGCGGCTTCGTTGACGGGTTTGGTGATGAAGGATTTTGCGCCTTGGCGTAGCCCCCACACCCGATCTGTTTCCTGATCTTTAGTGGTCACCAGCAGCACTGGAATATGCGCTGTAGTTTTTTCTCGGCTAATGGAACGCGTCGCCTGAAAGCCATTTTGATTGGGCATGACCACGTCCATCAAAATTAAATCGGGCAGTTCCCGCTTCGCGGCTTCTACGCCTTTTACGCCATCGTCGGCGGTCAATACGGAGTGCCCTAAATTCTCTACAATTCGTTTAAGAATCAAGAGCTGGGATGGTGAGTCATCAACAATCAGAATGCGCGCCATACAGTTTGCCCAATGGAAGTGCGGTGTGGATGTTTCGCCGAGACGAAACACGTTCGCGTCTATTGAAGCACAAGCGAGGCGATAAAAAAACGCCCGTTCAACGCGAGTTTTGCTTGAATGTTTTGCCGAGGCAAAACAAGGGCAAACGGGCGTGCAGCACTTAGGTTCTGGAGCGCCCGGCAAAGCGGGGCGGGGAATTGCCCATCCACGGCAATTTGACGCGCCCAATGGACTCAATACGCTCTTCTGCCATGCGATCTGCCGCTTTCCAGCTTGGAATGCCGTCGCGTTTGGCAATTTTAAAGATGGTGCCAACGTTGTAATAGATCGTGCGCATCATGCGCATCGCGCGTTCACTGTTGTAACCCTCAAGCTCAATCGAGACATTCATCAGCCCGCCCGCGTTCACCGCGTAATCCGGCGCATAAATAATGCCTCGGCGTTCGACTTCATTGCCGCATTCTTCGGTAGCCAGCTGGTTATTCGCAGCGCCACAGATAATTTTGAATTTAAAGCGCGGAATGGTTTCTTTATTGACCGTGCCACCGAGTGCGCAAGGGCAATAAACATCCGCCGGTACGTCATAAATGTCGTCCAAGCCAACCGCTTCGCAGCCGAATTCATCGACTACACGTTTGACGTTGGTTTGATTGATGTCGGTGACAAAAACCTTGGCACCTTGTTCACGCAGTAACTTGGCCAAGTTATAGCCCACATGCCCTACACCTTGGATCGCGTAGCTATATTTGCCCACATCTTCATTGCCAAAACGGTGTTGCAAGCTGGCCATTATGCCCTGCATGGTGCCTGCTGCAGTAAACGGTGATGGATCACCGGAACCGCCAAAGACTTGGTGCACGCCGGACACGTATTCGGTTTCGCGAAACACGTATTCCATGTCATTCACATCGATGCCGACGTCTTCAGCGGTGATGTAGCGCCCGCCTAGGCTATTGACGAAGCGCCCGAATGCGCGAAACAGTGCTTCGGATTTATCTTTGCTTGGGTCGCCGATGATCACGCCCTTGCCGCCGCCCAGATTTAAACCGGCAACCGCCGCTTTGTAGGTCATGCCGCGCGAGAGCCTGAGCACATCGTTAAGTGCTTCTTGCTCTGTCGCATACGGCCACATGCGCAAACCGCCAAGTGCTGGGCCGAGGACCGTGTTATGAATCGCGATGATGGCTTTTAGGCCGGCATCTTTATTGTGGCAAAACACGACTTGTTCGTGACCATATTGACTGATGGTTTCAAATAGCATGGCAAATGATCCGCGCTTTAAAGGGAGCCGAATTGTACGTATTTAGAGCATTCGCACCAGTTGCTAAATTTTACAGGTTCAGTTTGGGCGGCTAACCTTGGTTCGCGCCATTCTGAATTACCTGCAATCCCTTAACTAATCGTGCGCTGCCAGGCACCATCCAGGCATGAGTTTGCCCAGCAAAATTTGTAGTTTTACCCCGACCGAAAGTATCAACGCGCGCGTATTGATTTTGGGCAGCATGCCGGGAGTTGCTTCGCTCGCGGCGCAAGAGTATTACGCGCATCCACGCAATGCGTTTTGGCCATTGATGGCGCGATTGTGTAATTTCGGGGCTGATTTGGCCTATTTGGCGCGGCTGCAGGCGTTGGAAAATGCAGGGGTCAGGCTTTGGGATGTATTGGCTAGTTGCGAACGAATAGGAAGCACTGATGCGGCAATCGCGCCCGGGACGGTGAAGATCAATGCGATTAGCGCGCTACTGGAAGCGCCTACATCCCAAATTCGAGCGATTGCGCTCAATGGCGCGCTGGCGATGAAGTTGTTTCGCAAGTTCGTCGCACCCGAGCTTTACCGAAACATCGAAATATTTGCGCTGCCTTCGACATCACCAGCGCATGCGGCAAAAACGTTTGAGCAAAAGTGGCAGGCGTGGCGGGTGCTAGCACCTTTTACACATACGAAATCGGGCAACGATCTCGGCCATCAAACTAGCTCGATAAATTAGCCCAAAAAATTAGCCCAATAAATTAGTCCAATAAAATATAGGCTAACAAACAGCGAACGCGCGCAGTATTCTTTCGCAGGATGGGGCACCGGCCTTTTGTGGGGTTTTGCGATGCGCATTGCGATAGAGCTGAAACCGACGTTTATTCGATCCACTTTGATTGGTTTTATGTTGCTGCTGGCAGCACTGGAAGCCGTGGCGCAGTCGGTGCCAGTGGACTACGACATTGTCTACGTGCGTGCGCCGCGCTATGGCGATCAGGGCTTTACCCGTTGGCCGGAGGTTTTTAACCCGGTGCATATGGAGCCAGGCGCGGATTTGATGCTGTTGAAACCCGATGGCAGCGAAGAGCTCCTGTTTAGCGGTGGCGTCGGCAGCGTGGTGGATCCGGTGTTGAGCTTTGATGCCAGCGAGGTGTATTTTTCCTATTTTCCGGATTTGCGTCCGCAAGCGTTGAATAGCCAGCGTGCCGATGCGCCACGCTTGGGTGCGGATATTTACAAGCTCAGTTTGCGCACGCGTACGGTGACACGTTTGACCCAACAAACTTGGACGCCGCCTAGTGGCGCGGCGAATTGGTCGTCGAATCCGCTCACGCCGGATCAGCCTAAACAATATACCTTGGGTTACGGCATTTTCAATTTAAGCCCGTGTCCGTTGCCGGGTGGCAAGCTTATGTTTAGCTCGAACCGCGAAGGCTACATGCCGAATCGCAATTTCACTTTTCCTAATATGCGGCTATATCGCATGGACAGTGATGGCAGCAATGTCGAGGCCATTGGACATTTGAATATTGGTAGCGCCCTGCACCCAACGGTGTTGAAAGATGGCCGCGTGATGTTTGCCTCGTGGGAATCTGAGGCCAATCGCGATGAACGTACCTGGAGCCTGTGGGCAATCAACCCGAACGGCACAGGGTGGAGCCCACTGATGAGTGCGTTCAATGAAGACAAAGCGCTGCATTTTCAAACTCAGCTCAGCGACGGCCGTATTGCGGTGGTGGAATATTACAACCTCAACAATGCTGGCTTTGGCTCCTTGCTGGCATTCGAGCCGCGTAATCTAGCCAGTGGTGCGCTGCACGGTAGCTCGAATCGGGACGATGTGAGCAACCCGGCGGTACGGCGCGGGCTTTGGTTTTTTGAGCCGGGGCACCCGGCGCATCTGCAGCCGCGATTTAAACAATATGCGTTCTCGCCGCGCAACTTGACAGCACTCTCGGCGTTTACGCATTCCGACGACACCGCTTCATCAGTAGATTTAAACGGCAATTACGCTGGCAAAGTGACGCATCCGGCGGCAGCGCCGAATAACGATGTATTGATGGTGTATTCGCCCGGGCCTGCGAATCACTTAGCGCGCCCAGTGTTTTTACCACGCGTGGATGGCGGCATTTATTTGCAGCGGGGCGGCACGCCGATCACTAGCCAAAATGACTTGGTGCTGATCAAAAACTCACCGCTTTACAATGAAATGCAGCCGCGCGCGGTGGTGGCGTATCAGCGTATTTATGGGCAGGCCGAACCGCTGCGTGTAAGCGAACTCAGCAACGATGGCAGCGCGCATGCGTCGCTGCCGGCGGGCACGCCGTTTGGTTTGGTTGGTACTGCCAGCATGTACAAGCGCGACACCAAACCCGGCTACAGCCCTTCACTGGTTTATCA
>JAYVAQ010000329.1:0-5326 GCA_043750875.1 Rhodanobacteraceae bacterium | reverse complement strand
CAACGAAAATGATCAGGCCTTGTTGGCCTACGTGGCGCAGCACATTTTGACTATGCTGCAGCGGCGCGAGGCACAGGAAAACCTTGAGCGGCGCGTGGATGAGCGCACCTTGGCATTACAAAACGAAGTAGCGGTGCGCTTACGCAGTGAGCGCTTGCAGCAAGCCTTGTTTCGAATTGCTGAAGTAAGTCAAAGTAGCTCGACGATGGATTTATTTTATGCCTCGGTGCATAAAATTGTCGGTGAATTACTGCACGCCAAGAATTTTTATATCGCCACACTTTCCGATGACGGCTTATATCTAGAATTTCCTTATTCCGTGGACGAATACGACGCCTTAAAAAATAGGCGCGGAATTGGTGGTGGATTAACCGAATATGTAATTCGAACCGCGAAACCGGCGTGTTTACATAGAAGCGAAATTGACGAGCTTGCTTTACGCGGCGAAGTAACGATTACTGGCACAAAATCGGTCAGTTGGATGGGCGTACCATTATTTATTGCTGGCAAAGTCAGCGGTGTAATCGCTCTTCAAAGTTATAGCAACGAACACCATTACGTGCAGTCAGACGAAGAACTGGTGAGTTTCGTAGCTGTTCATATCGCCAATGCTTTAGAACGGCGGTTGGGCAATGAAAACTTAAAAAATGCCTATGCCGAGCTAGAACAGCGCGTACTAGAACGTACGCATGAATTGGCGCGAGCCAACAGCGAATTGCGCGCGCAGATATTTGTGCGCGAGCGCATGGAACTCAAGCTCAAACACGAAACCTTGCACGATGCGCTGACCGGCCTACCAAACCGCAGCCACTTACTTACTCAGCTGGAATTGGCATTAACAAATTATCAGAAGGATCCTACGCAATTATTTGCGGTACTTTTTTTAGATTTAGATCGCTTCAAAGTAGTCAATGATTCGGTCGGGCATTTAGTCGGGGATGAATTATTGAAGGTAGCAGCGCAACGGATAAGTGCGTGCATAGATTCGCCTGATTTAGTATCGCGCTTGGGTGGCGATGAATTTTCAATATTGATTACCCGCACGCAATGCCCAACCGAAGTGATTGTGGTGGCGGATCGTATTATTAGCGCGTTTGATGCGCCTATTCGAATTTTAGGAAAGGAGTTATTTACCTCGGTCAGTATCGGCATTGCTATTGTTGACGGGCGCTATCGCAACCCGGAAGAATTACTGCGTGACGCCGATGTGGCGATGTATAGGGCCAAAGCAAAAGGCCGCAAACGCTATGATTTGTTTGATGAGGGCTTACACGAAGTCGCGTTAAAGGCACTAGATTTGGAAAATGATTTGCGTCGTGCTATTCCGCGCAATGAATTTCTGCCTTTTTATCAACCAATTGCGCAGATAAATGGCGGGAAAATCATCGGCTATGAGGCGCTGATGCGCTGGCAACACCCAAAACGCGGCCTACTGTTGCCATGCGACTTTGTCGACGTGGCGCAGGAAACTGGTAACTTGGAAGCGATGGATTGGCAAATTTATGAGCAAGTTTGCATTGATCTGAGCGCCATTGCCTTTGCCGAAACCTATGTCACGGTCAATGTTTCGCCAGCGCATCTGCGTGATCGAAGTTTTGCCGATCGTTTTTTGGCCATGATGCAACGCCACAACGTCAAAGCGGAAAGCATAAGACTCGAGGTTACTGAGGGCGTTTTACTGGAAAATCCAGAACAAGTGGCCAGCTGCTTGCGCACCTTAAAAGAACATGGCGTACATACCTTGCTGGACGATTTCGGCACCGGCTATTCATCGCTTTCCTATCTGCACCGCTTTCCGCTGTCGGGAATTAAAATTGACCGCACCTTCGTCAATGCGCTGCGCGATGGTGAAGCGGGCGGCAGTAGCGCAATTGTACGCGCCATTCTTTTGATGGCCGATTCGCTAGGTTTAGACGTCATCGCTGAAGGCATAGAAACCGAGAACCAATGCAAACAGTTGCAGCGCTTGGGCCTCAGCCTAGGGCAGGGTTTTTTGTTTGCGAAACCGGCAAGCTTGGCCGAGGTTCGATCAATGCGCGAAGCGTTGAAAGATTTGCCAGTGCGAGCGCTTTGGCCGAGTTGAATAATGCACCGGTAAGTTGAACGGGACGAACGAACCTCAACGATTCACCCGCGCCGCCAAGCAAAAAACCGCGCTGCCATCGCCAAAGTTTTTTGCGGTGCATGCGCGCGCTTCCAGTTGCCAGCAACATATTTATTCGCCTCCATCATCGTCGGATACGCGTGAATAGTGCCAAGAATTTTGTTTAGGCCAAGTCGATATTTCATTGCCAGCACATATTCCGCGATCATTTCACCGGCCTCAGCACACACAATCGTGGCGCCCAAAATCTCATCCGTACCGGTTTTGGTCAACACTTTTAAAAAGCCATGATCGGTGCCGTCTGCAATGGCGCGATCAAGATCGTCCATGCCATAGCGGGTGACTTCAAATTCGATATTCGCCGCTTTTGCTTCGCTTTCGGATAAGCCCACGCGCGCGACTTGCGGTTCGGTAAACGTTGCCCAAGGAATCACCCGGTAGTCGGCTTTGAAACTCCAAAACGGCGCCAGCAACTGATTCACCGCCGCATACCACGCTTGGTGCGCAGCGACGTGGGTAAATTGATACGGCCCGGTGACGTCTCCGCATACGGCGATGTTCGGGAAGTTGGTGCGCAGCAGCGGATCCGCCGCGATGGTGCCGCGTTCGCTCAACGTGACGCCCAAGGTGTCCAAGCCAAAGCCTTCAACATTGGCCTTGCGCCCAAGCGCAATCAGTACCTGATCAAACGCCAATTCCACACGCTTGCCATCCGATTCCGCAATCAAAACTCCGCCATCTGCGTTAGCTTTGAACTCCAATGCTTTATGGCCTAGCGCCAATTGGATGCCTTCGGCGACAAACACTTCGCGCAACAGCTCGGAAACATCATCATCCTCGCGTGGCAGGAGCTTTGGTGCCATTTCTACCACCGTCACGGCCGAACCAAAGCGCGCAAATGCCTGCGCTAACTCGCACCCAATCGGCCCGCCACCCAGCACCAACAGACGTTTCGGCAAAATTTTAAGCTGCCAAAGCGAATCAGACGTTAGGTAGCTAATCGTATCCAAGCCCGGTAAGTTCGGCACCAATGGGCGCGCGCCGGTGGCAATAATAATGGAGCGCGCTGACAGGGTTTTGCCATTGACTTCCACCGTCCATGGCGACAGTAATTTTGCCGCACCATTGATGCAATTCACGCCTAAACCTTCGTAGCGCTCTACCGAATCATGCGGCTCCACTTTCGCCACCACCGTCTGCACCCTTGCCATCACATCGGCAAAATCAAATTCTGCCGACATCGATTCGATACCGAAATTTTTGCTCGCACGCGCGTCGGATAATAGCCGGGCCGAGCGAATCAAGGCTTTCGACGGTACGCAGCCGGTGTTGAGGCAATCACCGCCCATTTTGTGTTTCTCAATCAGCACCACCTTGGCTTTCACCGCCGCCGCAATGTAGGAGGACACCAAACCGGCGGAACCCGCGCCAATCACAATCAAGTTGTAGTCGAAGCTTTTCGGTTTTTTATGACCGCGATAGATTTTGCGCGCCGCCACTTGATTCATCAGAAATTTCAACACCAGCGGCAGCAGGCCAATAACGGCAAATGCGGCAAGCAAGGAAGGCGAAAGAATACCTTTCAGACTGGTGATTTTCGCCAGTTGCGTGCCGGCAAAAACAAAGGCAAGCGTGCCTGGCAGCATGCCGATTTGGCTGACGATATAAAACGTTGCGGTACGTATCGGCGTCAATCCCATCAGCAAATTGACAACAAAAAACGGCACCAACGGCACCAACCGTAGGCTCAACAAATAAATCGCGCCGTCTTTTTTCACGCCCTCTTCGATGCCCTTGATGCGATCCGCAAACTTGGCGCGTATCGCGTCTCGCAGCATAAAGCGCGAGGCCAAAAACGCCAGTGTTGCGCCAATGGAGCTGGCAAAAGAAACCGCAATGCTGCCCCAAAGCAAGCCAAACAGCGCCCCGCCCGCCAAAGTCAGCACCGCCGCACCCGGCAAGGAGATCGCCGTCACCGCAATATAGATCACGATAAAAATGAAAAGTGCGACAAAAAAGTGCTGAGCCACCCAGCCCGAAAGCAGTTCGCGCTGCGCTTTTAACGCCTCCAACGTCAGATATTGGGAGCCATCAAAATAGAAAAACGCCGCAATGGCGATAAGGAACAGCGCCGCAACGGCGATTCGAGCGTTATTTGATTTTTTCATGCGCCATTAGAACGTATAAATGGGCTAATTCTTTCAGGGAAGGGAAAAAATCGTGTGGTGTTTGTCGTGCCCACGAACGCGGCGATCCAGCAGTAGATGTGCAAATCGCACAGTTACGCCACCAGGCAAGTATTCCGGCTTGCGCGCCTAATCCGTGCTTCCTAGAAGTTGCAGAACTCTCTCTTTCACATCCCGTACTGCGTATTTGGACCAAGATCTGATATGTGATTCCATGTAGTCGTTGAAAGATTTGTACCTAGTGTCTCCAAATATTCTTGGGGGCGACCAATATTGAATCTCGTATTCGCCCGACTCGGCATTGTATGCGGACGTGTCGAAGCAGTCATAGTCCTGGTCAAACCCGCGATTGAAGACAATAAAATTCTGAGGCTTGACGAACTCCCACTGTCCGTGACCGCCAATCTTGCGCCGTCGCAGCTTCCGACAAAACTTGTTTAGTTTCAAAATGTGGCAGAAAGACGTGTAATCCTCACCTAGACTGGCAAGCCATCGGCCCGTGGCGCCGGTTTCGGTCGAGAATTCTATTAATGCGTCAGGTAGCCGAATTTTGAGAATTTCACTGATGCGTTCGAGGCTCGTCTGCGTTGGCGGGAATGCCCACTCGCTCTGGTCACGATGTTCGTGGAGCGCGTTATAGGCCGCAATCAGCTCACGCGTTGTAGGCATTCACATCTCCAGTGGGCAATATCCCCGCGTTGAATTCAATCGACATGCGTTTGAAATCCAATGCTAGCGAGATACTGCCCAACACTACGTGTGGGATGGCGCCCATAGCTATTCGGCGGAGGAGTGCGGCAGAACCAGGTGTTGGGCCTCATTCGCCAACGGAAAGGCCTCGCACCAGGCTGGATACGTTGCAGGGTTCTGAGCCCTCGCTTCGTCTAGCAGTTGCTCGGCATTACCGAAGCCAATTTGCTTAGCCACAAAGAGAAGCTGCACCTCGGGTAGTTCATCTTCGTATAAGTCGATCAGTAGTCTGGTCAAGACTGCTTGAAGCGAACGATACTTAAACCAGTCGCTGTTGATATCTTCC
>JAYVAQ010000328.1:0-9289 GCA_043750875.1 Rhodanobacteraceae bacterium | reverse complement strand
TTGGCAGTCAACTATTTTGCATTGGGACGTGCAAAGCAAACCGTTGAACGACCTTGAACTGGCATGTGACTGCGCTGAGTGATGTGCCGCGCGTCCCTTGGCGCAATGGCGGCGGTATGACGCGTGAATTAATCGCTACTCCTAGCCCTGAAAATTGGATCTGGCGTATTTCGGTTGCTGAGGTTGCCAGTGCTGGCGCTTTTTCAGATTTTGCCGGCGTGCAGCGCTGGCTTGCGATTTTGAAGGGGAGTGGTGTGCGGTTGTCGATGCCGACTGCCTTGGTAGAACTCACTCCGTCCACCGACCCACTCGCATTTGATGGTGCGACGCCGATTCACTGCAGTTTGCTGAAAGGGCCTGTGCAAGATCTAAATTTAATGCTGCGCGGGGACGACAATACCGCCTCCATGCAACGCGTGGGCGGAACCCAGTGCCTTTCGCTTGTCGCCGCGAAAATCGTTGCAATTTACAGCGCGGATTCACCTGTGTATTTACGCTGTGCCAACAGCGCTTGCGTGATTCCAAAAGAGACATTGGCCTGGCAATTATTGCCTGCGGGTACTGAGCTAATGCTTGAGACCAACCATGCTGTTTTGATGCAGATTGCGACGGTCGCGGCGACACCAGGGACACTAGTAAGCTTTTAAATCGCGATGACAATTGGGCGCTTTGAATCAATAATCCAACCCGACCACGACGGCGCATATAGTGCAGCACCCTCTAAACCGGCAGCCGCCATCGCCAACAAATTGTGGCACGCAGTCACGCCGGAGCCACACATCATAACCGCCTGTTGCGGCGACTTATCGCCCAAAAGTGCCAAAAATTCACTGCGCAAAAGCTCGGGTGATTTAAATTTTCCATTCAGCATATTTTCTGCGAATGGCCGATTGCGGGCCCCTGGTACATGCCCGGCAATCGGATCTAAAGTTTCATCACGCCCGGCAAAGCGGTTTGCTGGCCGTGCATCAACTAATATTTTCGTTTGATCCGCAAGCGCAGCCTGCAGCGATTCGCTGTCAATTTGCGGCATCGCAGTAAACGCTAGTGTCTCGGGTGCGTTTCCAGCTATCGGCGAAACGTCTGTGTTCAGCGCAAAATTTGCCGCACGCCATGCCTTCAAACCGCCGTCGAGCACATAGACGTACTTAAAGCCCGCTGCGCGCAACAGCCACCACGCGCGCGCAGCGTAAGCGCAATTATCTTGGTCATAGCAAACGATTTGATCATCTTGCTTCAGTCCGCAGCTAGCCACGGTGCGAGCGAATTCGCTGGGCGATGGCAGCGGGTGCCTACCCAAAGTGCTGGTGCGTGACATATCACTCAAGCCATGCTCAAGATGGATGTACTGGGCATTGCCAATGTGCCCTGACAAAAAACAATTGATGCCAAAATCCGGGTCGGTCAGGTTAAAACTGACGTCGATGATTTCGAGGCCGTCTAGATTTGCGTGTAGCCACTCGGCGCTGATAATGGGCATAGAATTTTCCTAAGTAATTTTGCAACAGTAACAACTACAAAAGACCGGGTTCAAAAGCAGTTTGCATAGCAGTCGGATGTGCTGAATTGTATGCTCGTGCATGTAATTCCGTTCGCTGTTCATTGGACGCAGATGAAGTTTAGGAACCAAGCGACTGCTGGGCAAACTCAAAACCATGCGCAGCGAGGCCTGCGCAATCTTTACGGGCTGTTTTTGGGCTTTTTGCTTTGCCAAGCGGGTAGCGTTGCGGCGGCAAGCCCGCTTCCGGAAGTTTTAGTCCTGAAGGGCGCAAAAGCAACGCCGAATAACGCGCTTTTGAGCCCATACCGGGTGCTAAATTCCACTGATGGTTTGCCGCAAAACACTGTTTATGCGATGGCAAATGGGCCAGACGGGCGCATCTACGTCGGCACTTAGGATGGGCTTTCGCGCTTTGACGGCGTTAGTTTCACGCGTCTGCCTTTGCGCCAACCGGAGTTGCCTGCGGCGGCCAATACCATTGCGGTTATTGGCGCTGAAATTTGGGTCGGAACCGACGAGTCGGGACTTTGGCGTGGCGATGGCGAACGTTGGCGCCAGATCGCGCTACCGCTGCCGCCCGCTGAAATAGACACCCGCAACACCGGTACTGACACCGACAGCAAATCAATTTTGGGCGTCAACAGCATTCAAGCGCGCAGTACTAGTGGCGTTTGGGTGGCGACGACGGCGGGCGTTTTTAGCTGCTCTGGCGCTGAATGCGAGTTCCAACGCGCAACCGCTGGCTTAAATGTGCCGGAAATTTTGCCGGGTAGTTATCACGACCAAAGCGTGCTTTGGGTAGCTGCTGAGGATCGCGGTGTGATGGCTTTTGCAATCACGCCAGATGCAAAACTGACGGAAATTAAAGCGCAGTTTGGCGTTGCCCAAGGCTTAGGGAACACCTTGATTCGCGCGCTGGCAAATTGGCAAGGCGCGCTCTGGATCGGTTCTGGACGGGGCCTATCCAGATTGCGGCAAAACCCCTCGGGTCAGGATGAAATGACTTTTTGGGGCCGTGACGATACGGCGTTTGCCGCAGGTGTGTTGGATTTGTTGCCCAGTCTAGATGCGCAACAACGTCCGATATTGCATGCCGCGACCTATGGCGGCGGTTTGATTCAAATTGATGCGCAAGACCGCTGGAGTGCGCGCACCGTCGCGCAGGGTTTGCCGGAAAACCATTTACGCAGTTTGCTGCAATTACCCGGCGGTGGGCCGATTTGGATTGGTACTGCAAGCAGCGGTATTGCACGCGCTGACCCAGGTGCTTGGGTGGCGTATACCGAGCGCCATGGTTTGCCGCATCGTTCAGTGATTGGTATCGGCAAAGCGCGCTTTCCAGATGCGGTTGAGAGCTATTGGCTAGGCACCATTTCCGGCGCGGTACGGCTTGAAAATGGCCGTTGGCAAAAATTTTTACCGAGCGCGGTTGCCGAGCGGCCGATTTACGATATCGCGCCGAGGGCACAAGGGGGCGTTTGGCTTGCCAGCGATGGCGGTTTATTTGCGTGGGATGGCGATACTCTGAATAAATTTTCGCCGGACAACAGTGAGCTGCCTGGCTTTGCGGTGTTGGACGTTGAGCGACATGGTGACGGGACACTCTGGCTGGCCTTGCGTCATGGCTTAGCCACCATTGACGGCGATAAACTTGCCGCCATCAAAGGCGCTGCAGGCGCGCGCAATCTACTTTACGTGGACGAACTTGCGGGTGGCTCGATGCTGGTTGCCGAAAATGAAAACCTGCGCTGGATTAAAGGTGATGGCAGTGCTCAGCTAATTCGGCAGCCGTGCTTAGCGCACCCATCTATTTACTCGATGGCATTAGCGCCCGCTGCCGTTGGCAAGCCGGTGGAACTTTGGGTGGGCGGGCGCGCCGGCATTACTAGGCTGCGATTTGATACGATGCTTCAGTGCGATCAAATTGACGCGGCAACGCAGGGATCCAACTGGATCTTTGAAGTTAAATTTGACGCGCGCGGTGATTTGTATGCTTTCGGCTATAACGGCGCATTGCGCCTGCATGTTGCGGCGTTGAATGCGCAGGACGCCGGTAGGCCGACAAATCCTCTTAAAAATTTGCAGATCGAGCGCTTTGACCAGATCGATGGCTTGCCGGATTTGGAGTTCAATCGTGGCGTCATGTTAGACGACGATGGCCGAATTTGGGCGTCAAACGTGGGTGGGGCTGCGATTTTTGACCCGCAGCCATCAGCCCAACTGGCGCCGAGCGCACCCTTCATATTCACCGCACTGAGCGTGGCAGATCGGCTTTATGCCGCCAATGAGTCAAATGCAATATTGCCGAACGCGGCTGAGCTCAACGCGAGCTATCGATTGCTTTCCTATTCGCGGGAATCGCGCATTCGTTATCGCACGCAACTGGTGGGGCTAGAAGCAAAACCCAGCGACTTCTCGCATCACGCATCACGTAACTTTCCGCGCTTACCTGGTGGTGAATACGCCCTAAAAGTTTGGGCGCGGGATGCACTCAATAGGCCGTACGGGCCGATTGAGTTCGCATTTTCGGTCGCCCAGCCTTGGTGGCGCAATCCTTGGCTCGCCTTGCTTGCCGCCATTGCCCTAATTTATTCGGGTAGCTGGCTTGGCCGTCTTCGTGCCGACGCGCTCAAGCGCAAAGCGATGAAGTTAGCGCAAACATTAGAAGCGCAAGTGCGTACCCGTACGCAAGAATTGGCCGATGCCAATGTCCAGCTAGAAAAGCTTGCGCTAACCGACCCGTTGACCGGTTGCTACAACCGACGATGTTTTTACGAGCGCTATTTGAACGCGCCGCCCGCTGGATCGCTATTGATCATTTTGCTTGACATTGATCATTTCAAAAACATAAATGACGAATTTGGCCACGCGGGCGGCGATGCGGTATTGGTGCAATTTTCGCAACGCCTGCAGCAAGCCGGTGCGCCGGTATTTCGTATGGGCGGTGAAGAATTCATGATTTTAGAGATTGCCGAATCAACGCAACAGCAAAAGGCGCAGTTAGAAAAAATACTGCGATTGATATCAACTGAGGAATTTGTGTTGCCTCGGCAAAACGAAACGACAGAAACGCATCTAGTCGCGCAAAAAATTCGCGTCACTGCCTCAATCGGTGCCGCGAGTTTTCTGAAACTAGCAGTTGAGCCGCAAAGCTCGCCGCAAGTAAATAGCTTTGAACTGGCTATTCGCATTGCCGATAGCGCGCTTTATCAAGCTAAACAATCTGGCCGCAATCGCGCGATTCTCGCTGGAGTAACGCAGCCCGTGCTCGATACAAAAAGTTAATTCAAACCATGACGCCAAACCCAAACCGCTACTTGGGTGCGATCAACTAAATCCAGTTTATGCAGAATGCTGCCGACGTGACTTTTGACGGTTTTCTCCGCGATCCCGAGCGCGTCGCCGATTTCTTTGTTTGAATAGCCTTGTGCGATGGTGCGCATCACTTCTAATTCGCGCCCACTTAAAAGGCTGAGCCCATCCGGTACGCGACCACCGCGTAGCGCCTCGGTGGCGCGCGGGTCCAATACAATTTCCCCACGCGCCACGCGCCGCAGCGATGCCGCCAACTCGGTCGCGGCAATGTCTTTGAATACAAATCCGCAAACGCCGGCCGCAAGCGCTTCGGTTACTGGCAATCGATGCGCCGCAGAAGTCAGGATCAAGCTTTTCGTGCCGGGGCTGACCATGCGAATGCGGGTGCATGCCGCCACGCCATTTTCGCCAGGCATAAGCAAGTCGACCAAGGCAAGCTCAGGCTGCTTGGCTTTGGCGATCGCGGCTGCGCCCAGTGCATCCGAGGCTTCACCGACGATTGAGAAATCTGGCAGTGTTTCAAAAAACGCGCGTAGGCCGCGACGCACTACTTCATGATCATCCACGATGATCAACGTCATTCCAGCCATTGCAGCTCCACTTTAGTTCCCATTTCAGAGGGGGATTTGCTTCCAGTGTGTATGTTTAAACGCCCTGAGGGAAGTCTGCGCGCGCGATCCGACAAATTTTTTAAACCCATCGAGTCTTTTTGTAGCGCTGTTGCTAACTCAAAGCCACAGCCGTTGTCGGCAATTTCTAGTCGATAAGTGCCGGCAAATTCGTGCAGCAGGATTCGCACCTGAGTTGCGCCGCTATGGCGCCAAATGTTTGCCAAGGCTTCGTCGACGATACGCAGTGCGCCGGCGAGATCCGGAGCGCCAAGATTGGATTGCCGTTCGCACTTAATCTGAAAATCACAAGCAATACCGCTGCGTCGGGAAAAATCCTCACAGCGCCTGAGCACGGCGTCGTCAAGGGTGACGACTTCGCCTGACTCGGCGGAAACACGCAATTGACCCAAAATGATGTCCAAATCACGTCGAATTTGCACCGAAAGCTGCTGTGCTTCCTCAAGTGCCTTGAACGCCGGACTGCTACAAAATTCAAGCGTCGAACAACTTAGAAACTTTGGCAGCACGGCAGCGAGAGCACCCAGCTGTAACTCCAACGCAAATCCGTGTTGCTTGACGCTATCGTGCAAATCCTGCGCCAAGCGTTCGCGCTCCTCAAGTACCGCGAGGCGCGCGCGTTCCTCCATGCGCGCGCGTAACGCGGTTGCGACATGATTTAACCGGCGCGTCAACGCACCGATTTCATCTCGGCTTTCGTCTTTGAGCTGGGTCGCAAAGCGTTCGCGGCTCCAGCCTTCGGCAGCGACTGCAATGCGATCCAAGCGGCGCAGCACGACGCGATGCAAAAATATTCCTGCACCCACGCCCACCAACAGTAAACACGCCACCATCACTGGCCATTCAAAACTAAATACCGATTGCATGCGCCGCCAAGGTGGCGAAAGCGCCAATTCAATGCGCACGAATTCCGCGGCGCGCGGCACGATCGCCTCGGCTTTCCAACGTTGTGCGCCCACTTCAGCCACCGTAGTGGCACCCGCCGCCGCTACCCAAAGCGAGCCATCGGCGCGCCGCAAAGTTACACGTATGGGTTCAACCGACAATTCAGCCAACACAAAAGGCTCGCTCAGCCAATCCGAATGTGGGTCTTGCAACATTAGGCGCGCATTGTTGAGCCGCAAACGTATTTCTTCGGGCGGATCTTCAAGGTGCTGCGAAATTTGCTTTGCTAGGGCTTGCGCTTCGCGCTGCAATGCGCCGCCATCAAGTGCGCGTGCGACAGATGCATACTCGAAACTTAATACCGATACTTCCACCGCGAGTAGCGCTGGAATGCTAAACGCGATGAGAAACAGCACCAATTTCGCAGTCAAACTGCGCGTGCGCGACGCTTTCATTTAAGCACGACTCAAAGCCCAATCCGCCCGCCAAAGGCATGCGCAAGCGTGGACTTGTCAATGTATTCCAACTCACCACCCACCGGCACGCCATGCGCGATTCGGCTGGCACTTACTTGCGCGTCTTTCGCAAGCTCGGCTAAAAAATGTGCGGTTGCCTCGCCCTCCACGGTTGGGTTAGTCGCGATGATCAATTCATTCACTGACCCCGAACGCAGTATTTCTAGCAATTGGTCCAGCCCAAGCTGCGCTGGCCCCATGCCATCAAGCGGTGAAAGTCTGCCGTGCAGCACAAAATATTGCCCACGAAATCCTGTTGCAGCCTCTAGTGCCTGTAAATCCGCCGGCGTCTCCACCACACAAAGCGCACCATTCGCGCGCTGTGGATTGGCACAAATTGCGCATTGGGCATCTTCAGTTAAAGTGCGACACCGTTGACACCGGCCCACGCGCTCGGCGGCGCTGGTCAAGGCCTTTGCCAAGCGCACTGCCCCGGCGCGATCACGTTCAAGTAGATGAAACGCCATGCGTTGTGCGCTCTTGGCGCCCACACCTGGCAATCTTTTAAGCGCATCAATCAATTCGGCGATGACCGACATAACTATGCGCCCCGCAGAAAAAGTACCAACACGTAATTGGTCAAAACGGCAGCTTCAATCCTGGCGGCAGCCCCATGCCTGCTAAATCTAGGCCACCCGCCATGGTTTTCATTTGGTTTTCTTTTAATTCATTGATTTTATTCGCAGCGTCGTTGAAAGCGGCCGCGATCAAATCTTCTGCCATCTCTGGGTCGTCTTTCAATAAATTTCGATCAACATCGACGCGCCGCGCCGCGAATTGTCCATTTACGTAAACCTTTACCAAGCCGCCGCCGGCCTGGCCGATAACTTCAGTTCGCGCCAAAACATCCGCTTGCTTTTTGATTTGCTCCTGCATTTGCGCCTGCGTTTTTTGCAGTTGACTCATCATTTCACTGACATTGAACATTGCTTTACTGACCTAGCTCTGACTTTTGATGGCGAAATTATATGCTGATCCTGCCGAAAAATTGCCGCTAGCGCGCGTGTGGTCGTTACTAGCCAAATTTCAGATTTATCTGAGTGTAGTTGTAGCGGGTAAAAGCCACAGTAATTGCCCTACGCAAGTCGGAATGGTCGATGAAAATTATTAACCTGGTGTTTGTTTTCGGTTTAATGCTTTGGAACTCAGCTATTTGCGCGCAGGCGGGTAGGAAGGATCTGCTATTGGCCGAGGTTGCATCGAAAAATATTGAGCCAAGCGCTTATTTGGTCAGTGAAAAGCTGGATGGTGTGCGCGCGATTTGGGACGGCAAAGTGCTGCGCTTTCGCAGTGGTAACACGGTGCCCGCGCCAGCTTGGTTTACCAATAAGTTGCCCAATTCACCTTTAGATGGCGAGTTGTGGCTGGCGCGCGGCCAGTTTGAAGCAATTTCCGGCATTGTCCGAACTTACCCGCCAAATGATCAGGACTGGCGCCGGGTGCGTTATGAGGTGTTTGAGTTGCCCAATGGCTCCGGCAGTTTTGCGCAGCGCTATCAGCGTTTGCAAGACGTAGTCGCGGCCGCGAAATTTATGCAATTGCATGTGGTGGCGCAACGGACTGTGCGCTCGAACGCGCAATTGCGGGCGTGGCTGGAAACAGTGGTAGGTGCGGGCGGGGAAGGCCTAATGCTGCATTTGGCAGCAGCACCCTATCTAACCGGGCGTAGTGATGTGTTGTTGAAGCTTAAGCCAGTGTTGGACGCCGAAGCGAAGGTGATCGGTCATCGCGCAGGCAAGGGTAAATTTAGCGGCATGCTCGGTTCGCTAGAGTTGGAAACGGACGCCGGCATACGCTTTCGTTTAGGCACTGGTTTCAAAAACTCGGAGCGGTTAAATCCGCCCGGAATCGGCACGAGGGTAACCTACACTTACCAGGGTTTAACCAAAAATGGTGTGCCCAGATTCGCAAGTTTTTTTCGGCTCAGGATTGATCCCTAATTATGGCGCGCACGGGTTAGGAATATTACGGGCCGCGCAAACGAAAGCGCGCTTGATAATCTGCTGGTGTTAGCCCTGCGATGCGCTAGTGCGTTGGATGTAGGTGATGCTATCAAGCACCGTGGCCCCCCAAGTTCGACAGTTAACCCCCAGAAAATTGAATTTCCGGAGGTTGCTGCCCAATGAAATCAACGTTTTCCAGTGGCGATATCGCAAAGCTATGTAGTGACACGTCTATTCACAATAGCGTCTAATTGCTTGGCGTTATGGTGATATAGTAGTGGCATGTTTACGCGAATATCTCGCTCTGGTGGCCGCAGCTACTTACAACTCGTCGAATCCTTTCGTGAAAACGGTAAGGTCAAACAGCGTATGGTCGCTTCCTTGGGTCGGCTCGATGAAACCAAGGTCAAAGCGCTCATTAGCGATCTCGAACGCAGCATCGGCGTCAAACCGGTCGCGTTGAACAAATCGGTTCCCGACACGCTACCGATTTCATTTGCC